>JBCNOX010000004.1:0-29455 GCA_039593645.1 Pseudoduganella sp. | reverse complement strand
CCCTGTGGCCCGCCGATGCCGTCGCTGCCGCCTTGCCGGCCGGCTGGCGCGTGGCCGAGCAGGGCCGCATTCGCACGCTTTACCTGGACGGAGCGCCGATCATGCAAGTCACCTATAGCGACGCGCAACGCTGGAGTGGCACGGTGGTATTGGAAAACCTGCGCTATCGCTATAAGCTGACGATCCAGTTCGCGGCGAACGCTGACTGAGTGCGGGGGGCGGGCAATGACGAAGATTTACCTCAATGAATGCGGCATCATCTGTGCGCTGGGCGAAGGCCCGGAGCAGGTGAAGGCGCGCCTGTATGCCGGCCAGCCTGGCGTGGCGCCGACCAGCCGCTGGTCGAACGGCCGTGAGCTGGCCCTGGGCGCCGTGCCTTGCGAGCTGCCGTCCGTGGCGCACCTGCCTTCGCACTTCCGCAGCCGAAACAACGCCCTGGTGCTGGCGGCCGTGGCGCAGATCCGGCCGGCGCTGCAGGCCGCTGTGGCACGCTACGGCGCGCAGCGCGTCGGCGTGGTGATTGGCACCAGCACTTCCGGCATCGGCGAAACGGAACAGGCGCTGGCGCGCCAGGTCGCTGACGGCGCGCTGCCGCCTGAGTTCAGCTATCGCGCACAGGAAATGGGTTCGCCGGCCGAGCTGCTGGCAATGGAACTGGGCCTGGAAGGTCCTGCGTTTGTGCATTCGACCGCCTGTTCCTCGGCTGCCAAGGCGATGGCCAGCGCCGCGCGCCTGATCCGCATGGGACTGTGCGACGCCGTCGTCACCGGCGGCGCCGATTCGCTGTGCGCCTTTACCGTGGCTGGCTTTTCCTCGCTCGAATCGGTCAGCGCAGGGCAATGCAACCCGATGAGCGCGAACCGCAAGGGCATCAATATCGGCGAAGGGGCTGCCTTGTTCCTGATGGAAGGCGCACCATCCGGACCGCAATCCGTCGAGCTGATGGGCTGGGGCGAATCGTCGGATGGCCACCATATCTCCGCGCCCGATCCGGAGGGTGCCGGCGCGCGGCTCGCCTTCGAGCAGGCGCTGCGCCGCGCCGGCGTGGAAGCGGGCCAGGTCGACTACATCAATATGCACGGCACTGCCACGCCGCAGAACGACGCCATGGAATCGCGCGTGATCTCGGGCCTGTTCGGCAACGAAGTGCCGGTCAGCTCGACCAAGCCGTTTACCGGCCATACGCTGGGCGCTGCTGCCGCTGTGGAAGCGGCGCTGTGCTGGCTGGCGATGCAGGACGATAACGCCGAGGGCCGCCTGCCGCCGCACCTGTGGGACGGCGTTGCCGATCCCGCGCTGCCGGCGCTGAACCTGGTACCGGCCGGCGCCACGCTGGGCCGGCCGCTGCGCCGCGTGTTGAGCAGTTCCTTTGCGTTCGGCGGTTCGAATGCCGTGCTGCTGTTGGGGAGGACCGCATGAACATGCCCGACATCCGTCAGCTGGTGCCGCATTCCGGCCAGATGGTATTGCTCGACCGCGTACTGGAAGCCGACGCGGACCACCTTTGCGCCGAAGTGCGCATTCATGAAGCCAGCATCCTGGCCGGCGCCGACGGCGTCGGTTCCTGGGTGGGCATCGAATACATGGCGCAGGCAATCGCCGCGCACGCGGGCTGGCTTGCGCTGCAGCGAGGCGAGGAAGTCAAGGTTGGCTTCCTGCTTGGCTCGCGCAAGTACGAAGCCAATGTACCGAATTTTGCACTGGGAAGCGTGCTGCGGGTGCACGTGCGCCGCGTGCTGCAATCCGATAACGGCCTTGGGGCCTTCGAATGCCATATCGACATCGTGGGCGGCCAGGGCAAGGCCGCTGCCGCGACGGTCACGGTATTCCAGCCGGATAATGTCAATCAATTTCTCAAAGATGGAAACGTAGGATGAATCAGAATAAGTCCATGAGCGTGCTGGTGACCGGGTCGTCGCGCGGGATCGGCAAGGCGATTGCACTGCGCCTGGCGCGCGACGGTTACGACGTGGTGCTGCATTGCCGCAGCCAGCGCGCGGAGGCCGAAGCGGTTGCCCAAGAGATTGCGCAGATGGGCCGTGCGGCCCGCGTGCTGCAGTTCGACATCGGCGACCGCGCCGCCACCGCCGCCGCACTGGAAGCCGACATCGCGCAGCACGGCTGCTATTACGGCGTGGTCTGCAACGCCGGCGTGGCGCGCGACAACGCCTTCCCGGCCATGTCGGGCGAGGACTGGGACATCGTGCTGCAAACCAACCTGGATGGCTTCTACAACGTGCTCAATCCGCTGATCATGCCGTTGGTTCAGCGCCGCAAGCCGGGCCGCATCGTCACGCTGGCCTCCGTTTCGGGCCTGATCGGCAATCGCGGCCAGGTCAATTACAGCGCCGCCAAGGCCGGCATCATCGGCGCCACCAAGGCATTGGCGCTGGAACTGGCCAAGCGCTCGATCACCGTCAACTGCGTGGCGCCTGGCTTGATCGAAACCGACATGATTGAAGACGTGCCGATGGAAGAGGCGCTGAAGATGATCCCGGCGCGCCGCGTCGGCAAGCCGGAAGAGGTGGCCGCTGCGGTCAGCTTCCTGGTCGGTGAAGATGCGGGCTACATCACCCGCCAGGTAATTTCCGTCAACGGGGGCCTGGCATGAGCCGCCGTGTCGCCATTACCGGCATGGCCGGCATCAGCCCTTTGGGCAACGATTGGAGCGCGATCCGCGAACGCCTTGGCCAGTATCGCAACGCCGTCGTGCGCATGGAAGAGTGGGAGGACTATGACGGCCTGAATACGCGGCTGGGCGTGCCGGCTGCCCCGTTCGAGCTGTCGGGCCGCTACAACCGCAAGACCACCCGCAGCATGGGTCGCGTGGCCTTGATGGCGACGCGCGCCACTGAACTGGCGCTGGAAGATGCGGGCCTGATGGAGCACCCGCTGATCAGGAGTGGCGACATGGGCGTGTCTTTCGGCTCGTCGGCCGGCACGCCAAGCGCCATCGGCGACTTTGGCCGCATGATGGAAGACCGCACCACCAAAGGCATCAACGCCACCACCTACATCAAGATGATGGCGCATACGGCGCCGGTGAATATCGGCGTGTTCTTCGGCCTGACCGGCCGCGTGATCACCACCTCCAGCGCCTGCACCTCGGGCAGCCAGGGCATCGGCTATGCCTACGAGGCGATCAAGGGCGGCAAGCAGCTCGCCATGGTGGCGGGCGGCGCCGAGGAACTGTGCGCGACGGAAGCGGCGGTCTTCGACACGCTGTTTGCCACCAGTGTGCGCAACGACGAAGCGCAAGCCACGCCCCGCCCATTCGACCGCGCGCGGGACGGCCTGGTGATCGGCGAAGGCGCCGGTTGCCTGATCCTGGAAGACCTGGAGCACGCCGAGGCGCGCGGCGCCACCATTTACGCGGAGCTGGTCGGCTTCGGCACCAACAGCGACGGCTGCCACGTGACCCAGCCCAATGCGCAAACCATGCAGCGCGCCATGGAACTGGCCTTGCAGGACGCCGGCCTGCAGCCATCGGACATCGGCTACATCAATGCCCATGGTACCGCCACGGCGCAGGGCGACATTGCCGAGTCGCATGCCACGCTCGCAGTGTTCGGCGGCGCTACGCCAATCAGTTCGCTGAAAAGCTATATGGGCCACACCCTGGGCGCCTGCGGTGCGCTGGAAGCCTGGATCAGCATCGAGATGATGCGCGAAGGCTGGTTTGCGCCGACCATCAACCTTGAAGAGCCGGATCCGGAATGCGCAGCGCTGGATTACATCGCCGGCGCCGGACGTGAGCTCGATTGCGAATACGTGATGTCGAACAATTTTGCCTTTGGCGGCATCAATACGTCCCTGATTTTCAAACGCTACAAAAAATAGAAGGAAGACTTGATGAAGAAGATGATCTCCGTCGCCGTGATGGCCGCTGCAACCCTGGCTTGTTCAGCGGCATCGGCACGTAACGACATGTTGAAGCTCCCGATCGCCGGCGCCATGGCAGCGAACGATGCGCAGGCCCGCTTGGGCGGTTCGGTCCAGTTCTTCTTCGCTGGCCAGCCAACGCCGGAAGTTGCGAGCAAGATCATCACCGACAAGACCAGCCAGCGCACCAACGGCTTCGGCAAGTCGGCTGAGAAGGCATGCAACTGGGTATTCCTGTCCGCGATGCTGCAATTGCAGAAACGCGCGCAGGACGTCGGCGCCGATGCCGTCATCAATATCGTCAGCAATTTCAATAACGTGGAATTCGCCAGTGCGACCGAGTTCGAATGCGTCGATGGCGCATTGATGGCCGGTGTTGCGCTGAAAGGCGACTTCGTCAGGCTGGCCAAATAAGGAGACCTGGCGCATGGCGCGCGCGACTTTGCTGTGGCTGGCCGATGTCAGTGCCGTGCCGGACGCCAGCCTGCAGCGCTACCAGGCCTGGCTGACGCCTGGCGAGTTGGCGCGGCACGGCCGCTTCATTCGCGAGCAGCGACGGCGCCAGTTCGTTGCCGGACGCGTGTTGCTGCGCATGGCCCTGGCCCCGCTGCTGCAAGTGCCGGCGCAGCAAGTATTGCTGGAGGAGCGCAACGGGCAGGCGCCGCGGCTGCTCACGGCGGTGCCGGGCGGTGCCGCACTTGGCTTCAGCATTTCCCACAGCGGACGCTGGGTGGCCTGCGCCGTGGGCGAACACGCCGTGGGACTGGATATTGAAATGCGCGACCCGGCGCGGGACATGGATGCGTTGGCGAAGCAGGCCTTTGAAGCCGATGAAATGGCGCGCTGGCAGCAGATGCAACGCTGGGAAGCTGCAGAGCGGATCGAAGGCTTTTACCGGCTTTGGAGCGAGAAGGAAGCGCGCATCAAGCTTGGAATCGCGGTAGGCGGCTATTGCGTCACCGTACCGCATGAGGAATTATCGATCGTGCTGTGCAGCGCGCAGCAACTGGCGAGCGTGCCGCAGCCGATGCTGGTGGCGCTGCCCTGATTACTGCTGCCACAGCCAGTGCCAGAGGCCAGGCAGGGGCGGTGCGTTATCCGGGGTGTCGACGGTTGATGCAAGGGCTGCGCGTTCGATTTCTTCGCGGCTGTCGTAGAAGGGCTTGTCGGCCAGGGGTATCTCCAGTTCGCGCGCCACGTCGATCAGGATGCCGAGGTATTCCTCGAAATGGCGGGCGGTATAGCTGTTGACGTCGTGGAACGTGACGACGACTGGCGTGGCGCCGTCGACCACCGGCATGGCGCCCGCTTGCCAGCGCTTGCGGGTTTCGGCCAGCATCTTGAGCATGTTGGAGCGCTTGTGGAAGCTGAAGTTGAAGACGTAGATCACGCCGTCCTTGGCACTCAGGTCGGTCAGCAGCATGCTCAGGCCATGGGCGCGGTAGGACGCCAGCGTATCGGCGTCATAGGCCCAGAAGGGCGGCCGTACCAGCTTGGGCACGACGCCGGTTTCGGCCAGCAGGTCGGCGACGCCCAGCTGCAGGGTTTCATCGAGCTTTTCCCTGCTCATGAGGCGGTGGTTCGAATGGAAGGTCGTGGCGGAATGCAGCGCGACCACGTGGCCTTCGGCATGTTCGCGCCGGATCAGCGCGCGGCCCCTGTCGGTGCCGCCGCCGCTCCAGGCACGGGTCTGGGTGAAGAACACGGCCTTGATGTTGTCCTGGTAGGGGTTTTTCTCCAGGGTTTCCAGGATGCGTACCGTGGGATTGAAGTAGGGGGCCCAGGCCGGGCCATCATCGAACGTGAGCAGGAAGCGCACAGGGGCCTGGTCGGCCTGCGCTGCCGCTCCCGGGGGTAGTAGCAGTATTGTTAAAGCAGCAAGGAGCAGGCGCAGGAAAGGCACGGCAAACGGTCGGCAGGATAAGTTGGCCCGATATTGTACGTGATTTGCCTGGCCGCCTCTCGCGAGCCATTTGGATCAACTTATACAGAAAAAAGATATGAGCGCTAGTTTAGAAGTCGTCCCGCCGTCCGGCGAAGTCCACGTTGAAGAGACGGCATTTGGCAAATGGTTCCTGCGCACCGAAACGTGGACAGTACACGTCCTGGAGCGCGCCCTGAAGGACTTGCAGCGCCTGATGCCGGATTCGCCGGCCAGTTACGGCGTGGTGGCTGACGTAGGCTGCGGCTTTGGCCGTTCGCTGCCGAAGCTGCACCAGCGTTTCTCGCCGCAGCGCCTGATCGGCATGGACATCGACCCTGAGATGCTGCAGCACTCGGCAAAGGAAGTGGCCGCGCACAATGTCAAAGCGGAATTCATCTGCTGCTCCAGTTCCAACATCAAGCTGGAAGACAACTCGGTCGACCTGCTGTTCTGCCACCAGACCTTCCACCACCTGGTGGACCAGGAGAACGCGATCCGCGAATTCTTCCGCGTGCTCAAACCGGGCGGCGTGCTGCTGTTTGCGGAATCGACCAAGCGCTACATCCATTCCTGGATCATTCGCCTGCTGTTCCGCCATCCGATGGACGTGCAGAAAACGGCGCCGGAATACCTGGCGATGGTGCGCAACGCCGGTTTCAGCGTTCCCGACAGCGCGGTTTCCTATCCCTTCCTGTGGTGGAGCCGCGAAGACCTGGGATTGATGGAGCGCGTGCTGCGCATCAATCCACCGGCCGTACGCGAGGAAACCCTGATCAACCTGGTGGCGGTGAAGCCTTAACTTTCCTGCTGCGGCGGCACCTTGCCGCAGTCGCTGCCTTTCCAGCGCGCGATGACTTCCTGGGTTGCATGGAAGTCGCCTGCTTGCGGGACTGGCGCGCCATTCGGGCCGGTGACCTTGCCATCGCCGACCATTTTGAAACGCCATTCCTTGCTGTTGGCGACCACGTATTCGCCGCTGCCATTGTAGTTGGTGCCCTGCGGGCCCATGCAGGCGGCCTTGAACCTGGCGCCCGAGCTGCTGGCTGAGATGATGTCCAGCTTGCAGCCTTGCGAGGACTGTTCCATCTTGCGCTTGATTTCTTCGGTGTCGACGCCTTTGGCCACTTGCGCCGGCGTCAGGCAGGTCTGGGTGGCGCCGCCGTTGCCGCGCTGGCCCATCTGTTCCTGCATCTGCTTGCGCTGCTCCGGCGTCAGGCGCGCCATCATCTTTTCGCGGCCCTTGCGCATCGCTTCTTCGACGTTCTGGCCGTTGATCATGGTGACGCGGGTTTCTTCCCACAGGCCCGGGGCCAGTTTGAGGGGGATAACCTCGGCGTGGCTAGCCAGGCAAACGGTGGCGAGGCTGGCGGCGAGAGCCAGCGGTTTGGCGGGGAATTTCATGCATCGCTCCTGTAGGGAAAAGGAGCGCATGATAGCAAAAAAGCATCATGCTGCGTCGCGCGCGTTGCGCTCGACGATGACGTAGTGCTTGCGGACGGGCTCCAGGACTTCGAACACTCCCTTGAAACCGGCCGGTATCACCAGCGCGTCGCCGGGACCGGCTTCGGCGGCGTGGCCCTGTTCGTCGATCACGCGGCAGCGGCCTTCCAGAACGCAGAAATATTCGTCCTTGTTGGGCGCGAAGGCAATGCGCCAGCTGCCTTTTTCGCAGGCCCAGATGCCGGCATGGACTTCGCCGCTGGCATTGGTGAAATGGTTCCAGGTGGTGCGTTTCGGGTTGCCCTGCAGCCGGCGGTCTTCGCGCGGGTGGTCGTATTCGGGGGCAGGGGATTGGTTGCGGAATTCAGTAATTGCGGTCATGGCGGTTATTTTATGCGCGGCGCCGGCGGCAGTTTGGCCAGCACGCCGTCCTTCAGTTCATAGGTATCAAAATCGCGGGCCAGGAACAGCGTGCCGCAGTAATGCTGGCGCGCTTCGGCTTCCACCTCGGCCATGCCCTCCGGGTTGTCGTAGCGGGCACTGAAGTGGGTCAGGACCAGGTTGGGCACCGCTGCCGTGGCGGCGAAGCGGGCGGTGCGCTGCACGGAGCTGTGCTGCGGGCCGGGACCGACCTTCTGCAAAACGGCCTCGGTATACGTCGCCTCGTGGACCAGCAGGTCGGCGCCCTGGCATGCCTCAGCCAGCAGTGACGGGGTATCGTTGTCGCCACCGATGACGGCCGCTGCGCGCTCGGTGTGCTCCGAGCGGAACTTGGCGGCAGCCAGCACCGTGCCATCGTCCAGTCGAACGTCGTTGCCGTGCTGGAGCTGGCCCCATGCCGGCCCGGCCGGCATGCCGCGGGCGCGCAAGGCGTCGCTATCAACCTTCCATGTCGTCTTTTCGAAGCTAAACTTGAAACCAAAGCTTGGCGCCCGGTGCGACAGCGGGAAGCGCTCGATGGCGAGCCCGTCCTGCTGGTGGACCAGCCGCTTGCTGGCCACATCGATGTGGATGATGTCGAACGTGAGAAAAAGCTCCGTGTGCAGCATGGTGGCTTCGAGCCATGCCTTGACGGGGGCCGGGGCGATCAGGATCAGCGGTTTCTTGCGGCCATTCATGGAGGCGCTGGCGAGCAGCCCTGGCAGCCCGTAACTGTGGTCGCCGTGAATGTGGGTGATGCAGATACCCGCCAGCTCATGGACGGTAAGCGGAATGCGCAGCAACTGGTGCTGGGTGGCTTCTCCGCAATCGACCAGCCACCAGTCGCGGTTCATTGTCGAGTGCAAGGCGAGCGCGGTGACGTTGCGCCGGATGGTTGGCACGCCGGATGAGGTGCCAAGAAAGGTCAGTTTCAGCATGCCATATTATGCCGCATCAAAGCCGTTTCGTGGCCCGTGCGCGACAGCCGCCAGGTCCTGCGCGGCCATTTGCTTGTCCTTGCGAGCCAGGCCGTGGCGGCCGTGCAGGCCGGCGTTAAGATGAGTTGTTGGCTGGTCGATTCGAACAATTACTTCAATGATCGGAGACACTTTATGCACACTCGCATCCGCAGTACGCTTCTGGCCGCAATAGCTTTCTTCACCCTCGGGGCACAGGCAACAGCAAACACCCTGACCCAAAACGTTTCCTGGACCATCGACCGTGCCGGCACAACCACCAAGTACCGCGTTGTGGCCTACGGCGATTCGATTTATGCGGGGTATAACGGTTCGATCACCAGCGCGGCCAAGTATTCGGCGCCCACGGTCGACGCCGAATACCTGTCGGCGGCCTGGAATGCCGACATAGAGAGCGTGCGCCGCGCCAAGTCCGGTGCCGTGGCTTCCGATGTCTACAACAATAAGATTGTCGCTGAGCGATCTTACATGCAGGCCAGCAACACGCGCGTCGTCACCTTCGAAATGTGCGGCAACGATGGGCTGCAGGCCCGCTCCGCCTTCAAGGGCCAGACCGGCACCTGCGACGACTCAGTGCTGACCGCTGCCGAGAACAGCTGCAAGACTTACGTTGCGGCGGCCATGGATTACATCAACGCCAACGCCTATCCGGGCGTGAAGGTGAAGGTCATCTCGAACCTGCACTATCCGGGCTACGCGGCCGACAACGTGCAGAGCTCCTGCAAGGACCCGAACACCGGCGCCACCGTCAACATGCAGCAGAAATTCCTGCCCGCGCTGGCCCGCATGAATTTTATGATGTGCGACGTGGCCCGCCAGAAGGGCTTCCAGTGCGCTGACAATTTTGCGCAATACATGGGCGCCGATTACGACAGCAACGGCGATGGCATTCCCGATTCGGACGCGCTGCGCTACGTACCCGGCGAGAGCCAGGCCAGCTATGTGACGCGCATTACCTCGACCCTGCGTTCGACTATCCGCGACGCCAACACGCACTTCGTATCGGCTGGCAGCAGCTACGACTACATCCAGTCGGACGATACGCACCCGACTTACACCGGCAGCACTGTCACGGCAGGACTGTTCGGCGGTACTACCGGCAGCGGGGCGCCGCGCTACACCTCCTTCAGTTCTGGCAAGAACCCGATCTGGAACCAGTTCGGCCACGAGCGCATGGGGTGGGCGGTTTCGGTCTTTAACACGCCGACGCCGTGAGTTCCTGGCGCCCCAGCCCGGGTTACCTGGCGGCGGCGCTGTTGCTGGCCGTTGGCGCGGCCAGCCTGGCATTCTTCCTGTGGTACTTTGCGCGCGACGGCGCGGATGCGGGGGCGGGCCAGACGCCGGCCCCGGCGAATGTGGCAGCTGCCGGACGACCAGCCTCGGCCGCCACTGCCGCGCCGGCAGTTGTGCGAGAAGAACTGCGCCCTCAGGTACAGCCTGCGCCTGAAGGCGATGCGGACCCGACGCGCGATTTGCGCAGCTACGTCATGCGGGGCGAGAAGCCGACCATGAATGAGGTCATCAAACGCTTGCACGAACAGGGCGTGCATACTGGCCTGGGCGCGTTCAACCCGCCGGGCACCAGCCCGCCGCTGGTGGGACTGGCGGTGCCGAAGGATTTCGCGCTGCCGCCGGGCTATGTGCGCCACCACCAGGTGACCGACGATGGCCAGACGATCGAGCCGATCCTGATGTTCGCCCCCGATTTCCAGCTTGTCGACGCCTCCAACCGGCCACTTGAAATGCCGAAGGACCGTGTCGTCACTCCCGAACTTGCGCCGCCTGGGCTGCCTTTGCGGCGTATCGTGATCCCGCCACCCATCGATTCATCCGGACGATGAAAACACTTGTCTGCATTCTCGCCAGTGCCGCGATGACTGCCCTGTACGCGCAGGGCGGCGCGGCCTGGATGCTGGGGTTCGTGCTTCTTGTTCCCTGGCTGCTGGCCCTCGACGGGCGCCCCGCGCTGGGTGGAACGCTGCTGTGTGCCTGGGCGATGTCGCTGGCCTACACGGCGGCCGGTTTTACCTGGTTCGGTGCAGCATTCGGGCGCTATACGCAGCTTGGCGAGGAGGCTGGCTTCATCCTCCTGCTGCTCGCCGCGCCCTTGTTCCAGCCGCAGTTCTTCGCCTATGCGCTGGTACGCTATTTCGGCGCGCGCTGGTATGGACGGGCCGTGTGTGCGCTGGCTGCGGCCGCCGCCTGGGTGGCGCTGGAATGGGTCTTCCCCCGGCTGCTTGGCGATACCCTGGGCTACGGCTTGTATCCTGCGCGCTGGATGCGCCAGGCGGCCGACGTTGGCGGCACCGCGGGATTGACGCTGGTGCTGTTGCTTGCCAATGAGGGCGTGGCGGCCGGGGTTGCGCGTCATGGCCAGGGCTGGCGCGCAATGGCGAGGCCGGTTGCGCTGGCGGCGCTGCTTCCAGCTTCGCTGGCGGCTTACGGCGCGCTGGTGCTGTCGGGCAATCCCGCGCCGGCAGGCAAGCCATTGCGCATGGGGCTGATCCAGGCGAACCTGGCCGACTATGAACGGCAGCGGCAGGAGAAAGGTGCTTACGCTGTCGTGCGCGAGGTGCTGGACCGGCACTTTGCGATGGGCTATGACGCGGTGACGCGCCAACGGGCGGAAGCGCTGCTATGGTCCGAGACCGCCTATCCGACCACCTTCGGCAAGCCGAAAAGCGAAGCGGGTGCTGAGCTCGACCGTGAGATCGTGGATTACGTGAACGCGGCAGGGGTGCCGCTGGTGTTCGGAACCTATCACCGCGACGAACGGGGCGAATACAACGCCGCGGCCTTCGTGCAGCCCGGACGCGGGCTGGCAGGCGTTTACCGCAAGTCGCACCTGTTCCCCTTCACCGAATACCTGCCGGCCTGGCTGGAGGGGCCGCTGGCGCGGCGCCTGCTACCGTGGGCCGGTAACTGGCGGGCGGGCAGTGGCGCGCGGGTGTTTCCCCTGCGGCTGGCGGATGGGCGCGAGATTCCGGTGTTGCCGCTGATATGCCGCGACGATGTCGATGCAAGCCTGGCCATCGCTGGCGCGCGGCTGGGCGGGCAGGTGATCCTGACGATGTCGAACGACTCCTGGTTCAGCGGCGACGGGCCGGGCGCGCGCCTGCACCAGGCCGCGGCAGCGTTTCGCAGCATTGAAACGCGTCTGCCGCAGTTCCGCGTGACGACCAATGGCTTCAGCGCTGCGATCGATGCCAATGGCGATGTGCTGGCCGGGACAAAAGTCGGCGAACCCGCGCTGGTGATTGCCGATCTGCCGGCCCGCAGTCCCGCGCCGACCCTGCTAGTGCTATGGGGGGATTGGGTGGGCCTGGCATGCTGCGCTTTCCTGCTGGTGTTGACGGTCCGTCCGCTCAGCCAGGCGTGGCGCCCGGAAGCTGAAGGCGCCAGGGCGCGCCTGCCTGAGCCCGCCTTCCCGATGCGCGTGGCGGTGCTGCCGCCAGCGGCGCGCGTGATTGCGGGCGTATTGCGCGTCATTTCGCGCGCGGGCTTGCTTGGCATGTGCGTGGCTTTGCTTCTTGACGAGCCGTTGCGCACCAACACTTTGGCCCAGTTGCGCATCTTCGGGCTGTTCTTCCTGCTGCCCGAGGCGATAGGCTGGTGCGTGTTGATGGCATTCTCTGCGCGGGCCTCTGTGAGCGAAGGCCGGCTGGTGCTGGCGCGCGGTGCGCAAACGCTGGTGCTGCCCCTGGGCGAGCTGGCTGCGGTCGAACTCTGGCGCCTTCCGGTGCCCGGCCCGGGCGTGACGCTTCGGCTGCGCAGCGGGCAGTATTGGCGCTACGGGCTGCTGGTGCCCGATCCGGCGGCTTTTTCGGCGCAATTGGCGGCCGCAGGCGGACCGGCCGCAGCCGGTCCTCGCGGCTGGCGCGCGCTGGTGGCGCCGGCGACGCGGCTCGATCATCCCATTGCCAAATTTGTCCTGTTGCCCCTGGCCCTGGCGCTTCCGGCTTTTCACCTGCACCAGCATATTGCCTATGGCAGCGCGCTGGGAGAGTACTATTCCTTCGGCCTGGCGGCCTACCTGAGCGCCTTTGGCCTGTGGTGGGCGGCGTGGACCATCGGCGTGGTACTTGGCGCGGCGCTGCTGCGGACCCTGATCGAATCCGCGACTTTGCTTGCCGCGCTATTGCGGCCCGGCGCCGCCGGAGGCATCAGGCAGGGACTGGAACGCCTGGGACATGCAGCGCTTTACCTCGCCTTGCCCGGCTGGCTTCTGTTCAGGTTGTTCGGCGGCTAGGCCGTTGGCCAAATGTCGAAGGTAGCCGCCGGTGGCGCAGGATCGGGGTCGTCCGCCACGCGCACCTGGCGGACCCTGGCTGCGCTGGGACCCTGGTGCGCCCATTCGATGATGGCGTTCACCGCATCGTCGGGGCCGTGCACGCTGGCCTCGACCGCTCCGCTGGCGCGGTTGCGCACCCAGCCGGCCAGGCCAAGCGCCGTGGCGCGTTCGGCAAAGGCGTAGCGATAGCCAACGCCTTGCACCAGTCCTTCGATCGTCAATCGCTTGGCCATCACATCCTCCAGTTGACGCGGTTGCGGCCAGCCTCCTTGGCGCGGTACAGCGCGGCGTCGGCGGCATCGAACAATGCCGGAGCGGTTTCCTGGCTGCCCAGGGACAGCGTGGCGCCGCCAATGCTCACGGAAAGCATCGGGCTGGCAATGGATTGTTCGTGCGGGATCAGCAGCTGCGCGACTGCTTCGCGAATGCCTTCGGCCACGTACAGCGCCTGCGCCGCATCGGTTTCCGGCATCAGCAGCACCAGCTCCTCGCCGCCGTAGCGGGCAGCGAAATCGCAGGGACGGCGCATGGCGCTGCGCGCCACACGCGCCACGGCGCGCAGGGCGCGGTCGCCGGCCGGGTGGCCGTAATGGTCGTTGTACTGCTTGAAGCAGTCGATGTCCAGCAGCGCGACAGAAATCGTGTGGGCGTGGCGGCTGGCGCGCTGCCATTCGCTTTCGTACACTTCATCGAAGCGGCGGCGGTTGGCCAGTTCGGTCAGGCCGTCCATATGTGCCAGGTGCTCGAGCATGCGGCGCTGGCGCACCACTTCCAGGTGGGTGGCGACGCGGGCCATCACGACCGTGGTGTTGAAAGGCTTGGTAATGTAATCGGCGGCGCCCAGCTTGAGGCCGCGGGCCTCGTCTTCGGGCCGGCCCATGCCCGTGATGAAGATCACTTCGATGTGGGCGGTCGCCGGATCGGCGCGCAGGCGCCGCAGCACCTCGTAGCCGTCCATGTCGGGCAGCATCACGTCCAGCATCAGCAGGTCGGGCAGGTGGCGCTGGGCGCGCTCGATGGCCTGCTCGCCGGTCTTGGCGAGCAGCACTACGTACTCCGGTTTCAGCAAGGTCGCGAGGACCTGGCGGTTGATGCCGTCATCATCCGCGATCAACACCTTTTGGGTCATGCATTCATTTCCATGTCGATGCCAAGCGCCAGCGCCAGTTCGGCCAGCGGTTTCAAGGCGTCATGATATTCGATTTCATCCACCGCACGCTGGATGCGCGCCAGCAGCGCCGCGTGTCCGGAGCCGGCCAGCAGGGCACTGAGCTCGGTCAGCAAGTCTTCCGAACGGGCGTCGTCGGCGCGCAGGTAGGCGTCCAGTTCACGCAGCAGGCGCCCGAAATCGGCCGCCTGGCTTTCGTTTGCCTCGGCCGATGGCTGCAGGGCATTGGCGAAACCGGCCAGGATGATGCCCAGCGACTTCGCCATGTCGGCCGCTTCCCTGGTGCAGCGTTCGGGACGGCCGTCGCGGATGCCCGCTTCGACGATGTCGGACAGTTGGGCCAGGCCGAGGGCGCCGAGATAGGTGGCGCTGGACTTGAGGTTGTGGGCCAGGCGTTCGACCTGGGCCCAGTCGCCGTCGGCCAGCGCAGCGGTCAGCAAGGCGGGACCGTCGCCGTATTCGTTGCAGAAACTGCGCATGCGTTTGGCAAGAATGGCCGGATCGCGTTCGGCGCGAGCCAGGGCGTATTGCCAGTCGACGCCGGCCAGCGGAGGATAGGCCACCGCCGCCGCGGCGGGAGGGTTCCCGGCCGCCGGTGCTCCCGGAATGGCGCGGCCCACCAGGCGCGCCGGATCGATCCACTTGAGCATCGCGCGGAACAGCACATCCGGGTCGATGGGCTTGGTGATATGGTCGTTCATGCCGGCTTGCAGGCTCTTGGCCTGGTCTTCCGGCATGGCGTGGGCGGTCATGGCCAGGATCGGCAGGTCGCGCAGCGATTCGATGGCGCGGATCTGGCGGGCGGCGGTCAGGCCGTCGACCACCTGCATCTGCACGTCCATCAGCACCAGGTCGTAATCGCCTTGCTGGACCATCTGCACCGCCTCGCCGCCGTGGACGGCAACGTCGACGCGCACCCGCACCGTTTCCAGGAAGTCGACTGCCACTTCGCGGTTATTGGCATTGTCTTCCACCAGCAGGACGCGGGCGCCGTGTAACTTTGCCAGCTCCTCGGCCGGCACGCCGCGCCGGTCGCCTTGCAGCGACGCCGGCTGCGCGATTTCCGGGCGCAGCACCTGCAGCAGGCTGTGATACAGCAGCGCAGGGCCGACCGGCTTGGTCAGGAAGCCCTGCAGCGGCAACTCGCCTTCTTCCTGCAATACCGTTTCGCGCGTGCAGGCGCTGACCATCAGGATCGATGGCGGGGCGGCAAAGCGCGGGTCGGCGTGGATGCGGTGGATGGTTTCAACGCCGTCCCAACCCGGCATCATGTAGTCCATCAGTACGACCTGGTAGGGCATGCCGGTTTCAACGCCGCGCAGCAGCATGTTCAGCGATTGCTCGCCGGAGCTTGCGCTGTGGGCGGCGACACCGAAGGAACCCAGCATCTCGACCAGGGCTTCGCGCGCCGTGGCGCTGTCGTCCACCACCAGTACGCGGGCCTGTTGCAGGCCGGCGGTCGGCGAAGCAAGCGTCTCGGCCGATGCGTCGCCGACGCCAAGCTTGACGGTGAAGCTGAAGCGGCTGCCGACGCCCGGTGTGCTGGTAACCTTCATGCTGCCGCCCATCAGCTCCACCAGCTGGCGCGAAATGCTCAAGCCAAGGCCGGTGCCGCCGTACTTGCGGGTGATCGTGTTGTCCGCCTGGTTGAAGGACTGGAACAGGCGCGCGAGCTGCTCTTCGCTCATGCCGATGCCGGTGTCGCTGACACTGAATTGCAGCACCACGCCGTCCGCCGCGCGTTCGACGGCTTTGACGGCGACCACGATCTCGCCGCGTTCCGTGAACTTGACGGCGTTGTTGGTCAGGTTGATCAGCACCTGCCCCAGGCGCAGCGGGTCGCCCACCAGCTTTTGCGGCACGCCGCGTTCGACGCGGAACACCAGTTCGACCTTGCGCGCATCGGTCTTGACGGCGGTCAGGGTGGACAGGTGGTCCAGCATTTCGTCAAGGCTGAACGGCACCGTTTCCAGGGCCAGCTTGCCGGCTTCGATCTTGGAAAAATCGAGGATGTCGTTGATGATGCCGAGCAGGTGTTCGCCGGCGCCGAGGATCTTGGCGAGGTAGTTGCGCTGCTTGGGGCTCGGGTCGGTCATCAGCGCCAGGCGGCTCATGCCGATGATGGCATTCATCGGGGTGCGGATCTCGTGGCTCATATTGGCCAGGAATTCCGATTTGAGGCGCGTGGCCGCCTCGGCGCGCAGCATGGCGTTCTGCATGGCCTTGGTGCGCAGGCCGAGGATGCGCATGAACACCAGCATGTCGAAAGCATTGCCGAACTGCAGCGCGTGCATGGTCCAGAAATTGGCTGCCAGCTTGCCGCTGATAACCTGGCTCAGGACCACGGACGACAGGAAGCTGACGGCCCAGCCAAGCATGAAATAGATGCCGACCGAATCGCCGCGGCGCGCACGCTGGTAGGCGCCCGGCAGGCCAAGCAGCATGGGCAGCAGGCCGAGGGTACTGACGATGATGACCAGGACTTCAACGCTGAACGCGTCAAAGCAGTAGGCGACCGCAAACAGGGCGGTAAGTGCGGCGCCGGCCTTCATCAAAGTCGAGAAGGTGCGGTCGACGCCTGGGCGCGCCAGCGACTGTTCGACGAACAGGTAACCGCCGCAGGACGCCATCAAGGCGAACAGGCCGCCGGCGTGCAGCGTCATCCAGACGTTGTCGCGCCAGATGTACTGGCCGCCAAGGCCGAAGAATTCGAAGGAGAACAGGGTGGTACCCGCGATCAGCAGCGAATATTTGCCGAACAGCGGCTCGCGCAGGTTGACCCATTGCGCCAGGCTATACAGCAGCAGGCACAGGCTCAGGCCCATCAGCATGCCCTGCAGCATTTGCTCGGCGAGCGCGTTGGCGTGGTAGACCGCGGCCTTGGAGAACTGGATCGGCAGGATCATCGAGCCGATATTTTCCACCCGCAGCAGGACCACATGCTCGGCGCCGGGTGTCAGGCGCAGTTCGGCCGCCGGCGTGCGGCCGCCGCCCGGCGCCACGACCGGTTGCAGGTTGCCGGTGACGGTGTGGCTGTGCAGCGCACCGTCGGTCGCGGCGAAGACGTCGACGCGATTGATCTGCGAATAGTCGATGTTCAAGGTCCATTCGCCGGTGGCGTCGGCCGGCACGAAGACGGGAATCCGGACCCAGACCACGGTACCCTTGTTGACGCCTAGCGTGGCATAAGCCGACTGCGGCTTCTGGAAGCCGGCGGCAGCAGCCAGCACTTCGGCGGCACTGAGGGTGCCGCCGGGGTCTTTCAGGATCGTGACCGCGGGCCAGGCGTCGTGCGAGCCTGGGTGTTCGTCGAGCACCAGCGGCGCGGTTGCGGCGTGGGCGAGGCCCAGGCTTGCCGCCAGCGCCAGGAACAGGGCGAAGATGAGGCGCTTCAGCATGGCTGCTGGTCTCCCGCTGCCTTGGCTGGAGCCCGGCCGGCCAGGCGTGCCTCCAGTGCATTCATCCAGGCTGGCGCCTTGGGATCCTTGCCCCAGCCGCGCACGGCGTGATCGACCTGGTTCAGTACCGCAGGCGGAAGTTTCAGGGGACGGGTCTGGTCCATCAGGAACTTCACTGTGAACTGGTAGCCGAACACGCGGGTGATCATGCGGCAGATCGAGAAATTGCGGAACACGAGGCGCACCAGGGCATCGACCCCACGCACGGTAATCATCCCTGCGATGAACAATGCGCGCGACAGCAAGTTGACGCGCTGGTTGAGTGCCAGGTCGACGCGCGCCGACTTGCCGCACAGGTAGCGCGTCAGCAGGATCGGGAACGGCTTCAGGATGCGCAGCGGGATCTGGTCCTGCATCGCCTTCATCAAGGCCGCGCCCAGCTCGGGGCGCGGATCGGGCAGGTAGGGCGACAGGCGGGCACGCGCCTGGATCTCGTTGAAGCTGGCCTCGGCCTGCTCCATGGTCTGCGGCATCAGGCTGGATTCGATGCCGAGGATATGCCCGACCACGTTCCAGGTGTGCAGGTAGGCCTGCTCGTCCTGCGGCGGGAGTCCCAGCCCCAGCTTGCGCAGGCCGCGCAGGAAAATGTAGTGGAAGGTCAGCAGCGTGTACGCCAGCTCTTCCTGGTTGCACGGCAGGCCGTTGGCAGTCACGTCCCAGCCGTGGTTGTACAGGGTGTCGTGCACATTGCGGCACGGCGCATCCATTGGCGCTACGGCGACGCCCTCCAGCACCGCATCGGAAGGATTGCCGCGCAGGATCAGGTGGCGGATGGTGGCGTGGATCAGGCGCACCTTGAGGATTTGCGCCACACCGCCGCCTTCCGGGCTGGTCAGGCCGCCGTGCATCATGACCGGAAAGATCATGGCTGCCGTGGAGCGCACGCGGTAGTCGGTATGCGCTTCGAGCTGGCCGGCCACGTGCAGCACGCCGGCCAGGTCCGGCACCACATAGCATTCGGGCAGGCTGGCGCAGAACAGCAGGCTGCAGGACAGCATGCTCATGTCGAAAAACAGTTCTTCGGCACGCGCGATCCGCGCGGCATCGGCCCACTCGGGCAGTTTGGCGCCGGCCGCAAGATAGGCTTCCAGCGCGGCCGCGATCGGCGCAGGCGTGCCTTCCGGTGCGCGCCAGCTGGCGACAATGGCATTGGTCTGCCATTGGCCAAGCAGGCGGTTGACGATTGCGATCGCATCCCACTGGCTGCCCTGGTAGCCATGCAGGATGGCGGCAATGGTGTCATCGGCAAGTGGATCGGCACGCAGCGTCGGCGCCACTGCTATGGGAGCGTTCATTTGGCTTCCTTCCAGCGCATCCAGCCGCAAAGACCGGTCAATACCGGAATGCCCATGGCGAACAGTGCGATGGTGCGGGTCTCGATCGGATTGCCCTTGAGGGCCTGGAACACCATGCTGCCGCCGTAGATCAGCAGCGGCACCAGCGCATACAGCGGCGTAATCCTGCTGCTCGGGACCGGCGGCGCTTTGCGCAGCGTGAGGCGGAAACCGTAAATGATCACGAACGACACGGTCATCCAGCCGACAAAGCCTTGCAGCGTTTCACCGAACCAGCCACCGTCGGTCTTGGTCATGATCCAGGCCTTGAGCGTGAACACCATGTAGGGATCGGCACCCAGGTCGTAGGCGGTGACGATCATTGCGCCAAGGAAGGCCATGATGAAGGTCATGAGCGTCGACGGCACGCCGTCTGTCGGGCTTTGCCAGACGATCAGGTTGCCGATCACGTAGGCAACGTAGCACAGTGCGAACCACATCAGCGGAATGATGAAGGGCACGGAGCCGATGCGCGGACCCAGTACATCGGTGTAGGTGTAGGATCCAAAGAACCAGCCGTAGCGCGCGCCCATCTCTTCGGCGAACCAGCCGACCACCAGGCCGATGACGACGAAGCGCAGCGCCGGTGCGTGCCCCAGGAAATGGCTTGCACTGGCCCAGCAGCAGGCAAACATCAGGACGGAACTGACGATCAGCAGCGTCGTGGTTTCACCCCAACTGCGGGATGCGAGGGCGATCAGGAAGCCTGCGAGGAGGACAAGGGTAACGCGGGGCAACTGGTTCAGCAGCGACTTCATACGTCTCCAAATTAAAAGTGGTAGTCGAAACGGATGTCAAAGGTTCTGGGTTCGCTCGGCGCAGCCATGCCGAAGCTGTCGATGGTGACTGGCTGGACCTTGTTCTCCAGGTTCTTGACGTGCGCCATCAGGCTCCAGCGGGCGCCGTCGGGGCGGTATGCCAGCGTAAGGTCGCTCGACGTGCGCGACGGCACGCGGTATTGCAGCAACTGGCTCGGAACGCTGATGTTATAGGCGGCGCTGCGGCGTGTGTTGATGCCGGCCGCCAGTGCCGCGCCAGGCAGGCGGAAAGTATGCTCCCAGCCCAGGCTCAGCACCGAGTGCGGCGCGCGGTCGAGCGGTTCGCCGGCCCACGATACCTGGCCGTTCGGCCTGTAGCTGACATAGTGGGCGTCGAGCAGCGTGAGGCCGTAAGTGAGATTGTCGGCAGCGGTGGCGCGCACCTGGCCATCGAGCTCGAGCCCCTTGACGCTGGCGGCGCCGGCATTCTGGGTGACGAAGCGCGGCGCGCCGGCCACGATCGCAACGCCGGAAAGCTGCAGGTTGGTGTAGTCGTATTTGAAAACGGCCAGGTTCATCCTGGCACGCCTGTCCCAGAAGCGGGTTTTCAGGCCGCCTTCCCAGGACTTCAGCGTTTCCGGCTGGTAGAACAGCGTATCGGCAGGCACGGCGATCACGGCAGGACAGGAAATGCCCAGCGCGCTGGAACCGGCCAGGCAGCCGTCATTGAAGCCGCCCGACTTGTAGCCGGTGGCAATGCTGGCGTAGGCCAGGGTGGCCGGCGCCAGGTCGACCTCGGCGCCCAGCTTCCACGTCGTCTTGTGGGTGGCCAGCGTGGCGTCGTTCAGCATCTTGAAATCGGTGGCGGGATTGAACTCGTGCGCCTGCTGGAAATTGGTCGAGCCTACGCGCGACTTGCCGTCATCCGTATAGCGCAAGCCCGCTGTGGCGCGCAGCGCCGGCGTCACGCTGTAAGTAAGCTGGCCGAAGGCAGCCTTGCTGCGCGAAATCGTCGGGCCGTGCGGGAACACGTAGTAGGGCGGCAGCTTGACCAACTGCAGGTCGCGGAATACATACAGCTGGTGCGACTCTTCGCGGAAATAGTAGATGCCGCCCTGCGCCTTCAACGGCCCGTTGCCGTTAGTCGCCAGGCGCAGTTCGTGCGAATCCTGGCGCTGTTCGCCCCGGAAGTTTTCGTGCACGCCAATCGCCAGCGTGGGCACTACGCGGTAATAGAAATTGGCCAGGAATTCGTGTTCGTTCTTGCGGTGCGAACCCAGATAATTCAGTGTGGCCGGGCCCAGGTCCCACGTCAGTTCGGCGCCGAAGCTGTCCGTCGACTTATGGTTGTAGCCTTGCTCGAGCCGGGTATTGAACGGCTTGAAGCGGTTGGTCAACCGGGCGTCGGTGCCGTCATCGAACCACACAGGCTTGCCGGTTTCGACGCCTTTGTAGAAATTCGTGTCCGGGACGATATTGTCGATATTGCCGTTCTGGGTAGAGTGCTCATAGCGCAGCAGCAGCGCGGCCGGCTGGCCCAGCGCCAGCCTGGCCGACAGGCGCGCGGCGCGGTCATCGCGGTCCTGGCCCAGTTCATATCCGGTGCCCTGGCCGTTGCGCAGGTAGCTGTCGTGCTTGTTGAGCGCTACGGCGGCGCGCAGCGCCAGTTGGTCGTTGAGCGGCGCGTTCAGCATGCCGCGCGCCATGCGCGAATTGAAATTGCCGAGCGCCAGGCTGGCGGCGCCTTCCCAATGCTGAACCGGTGCATTGCTGATGACATTCACCACGCCGGCCGTCGTGTTGCGGCCATACAGCGTGCCTTGCGGGCCGCGCAGCACTTCAATGCGGTCGACGTCCAGGAAACTCAAGGTCTGGGATTGCGGGCGGGCGATATAGATGCCGTCCTGCATGAAGGCAGCCGACGGGTCGCCTTTTTCGGTGACATCCGAGTTCGACACGCCGCGCATCGTGATGCGCAGCCCGTCCGGGGCGCCGTCCATGTGCACATTGGGCAGGCGCTTGCCGATGCCTGCGGCGTTGTCGATACCAAGCTTGTCCAGTTGCTGGCCGGTCAGCACCGACATGGCGACCGGCGTGCGCGATTCCGGCGCGGCAACGCGCTGGGCCGTCACCAGGACTTCCGGCAACTGCTCTTCAGTTTGGCTTTGCGCCAAAACGGGCGCGCAAAGAATGCTGGAGACGGCCGCCGCCAGCATGGTCGGGCGCATATGCGCCCCGCAATTGGACATGATTACCCCTAGTGCCTTGCTTTATATGATTATTTTTGCAACGTTGCTTAAAACTGTTGCTAGCAAAGTTCAAGAGTCTAACAGTTTGACAACGAAGGAAATAGGGTTATGTAGGCTTTCCCCGACATAGAAACGACACGATGGCTGATAGTCAGCCGGGCGGGACAGGTGAATACTGGCGGCAAGCCTGAAAAAGGAAAGGAGTACATCATGTTTGTACGAAACGTCACTTTCGCCTTCGCACTGGCTTGCAGCGCCCTCGGCGCGGCAGTAGCGGCCGATGAGCCGCAGTTCGTCACCGGCGGCGTTGGCCTCGAAGAGCGCGGCCAAATGCTGGCAAGCAAGCCGGACTACAACGTCCGAATGACCTTCGCGACCCGCGGCACCGGCGAGTACCGCTCGGACGTGCAGGTCCAGATTTCCGATGCAAAAGGGAATACCAACATCAACGCCCGCGACGCCGGGCCGCTGATGTTCGTCAATCTTGAGCCGGGCCGCTACCGTGTAACGGCCACCGCTGCAGACGGCCAGGTCCAGCGCCGCGAGGTGCAAGTCTACCCGGGCCGCACCAAGGACCTGTACTTCTACTGGACCGAACCAGCCACTATCGTTCAGTAGACATCAACTGGTTGAGCGGACCGTAGTGGAAGGTCTGCTCATCGTCGATGGCGCCGGTCTGGTGGAAGCGTTCCATATAGGTTTTCAGCCGGCCCAGCATGACTTCCGCCGGCGCCGAACCGGCGCTCAGGCGGCGCACGCCCAGTTCGGCCAGACGGGCTGGCGGGGCCAGATTGGGACGGGCGAGCAAGTTGAGCGGCATGGTCGTGCCTTTCGCAAGCTCGGCGATTTCGCCTTCGTCGGTGGCGCCAGGCGCGAACAGGCCGTTAGCCCCCGCTGCCTGGTAAATGGCCGCGCGGCGCAGGGTTTCGGCGACGCGCGCCCCCGGTTCCGCCAGCCCCTTCAGGTAGACGTCGCAGCGGGCGTTGATATACAGGTCGACGCCGGCCGTCTTGGCCGCGGCGCGGGACGCGGCGATCTTGCGCGCCAACAGTTCGGGCGGTTGGGCGCCGTCTTCAATATTGATCCCAACCACGCCGCCCCGGGCCAACTGGCCGACGAACTGGCCGACCACTTCCGGATCGGAAGAATAGCCGTCCTCGATATCGACCGTCAGCGGCAAGGCGCTGGCGCGGACGATGTCGCGCACGGTTTCGAGCAGCAGGGCGGTCGGCAG
This sequence comes from Pseudoduganella sp., assembly GCA_039593645.1. Classification (GTDB taxonomy): domain Bacteria; phylum Pseudomonadota; class Gammaproteobacteria; order Burkholderiales; family Burkholderiaceae_D; genus Rugamonas. Next base: position 6,320 of record JBCNOX010000004.1, on the reverse strand, counting down.
CCGGGAGCCGTCGGCGTAACCATGGCCCCAGGCCACGGCCGCGCTGCTGGTGGCAAGCGCCTTGGCGCCGGCCAGGGCCGCGATGCGGGCGGTACCGCCGTCCCAGCAATTGGCGAGCATCAGGATGCCGTCCTGGTGCAGCGCATGGAATTGGGTGTCGTTGCGCATGTGGTTTTTTCCTTAACATTGAGTCGCAGGCCATTCTGCCACGGTTCACTGATTCCTGCTTTGGTACAATTCGGCGTTGCCAATTACTCCGATCACCATAGTGCAAAGCCGCCAACTCTACGTCCGCCTGCTGAAGGAATTCCTCCCCTATAAGTGGGCCGCCCTGGTGACCCTGATCGGTGTGGGCGTGGCTTCGCTGACCGACGTGCTGCTGATCCGCCAGCTGCAGAACGTGGTCGATGCGGTGCAACCGACCGGCGCGTCCGGCCCGGCGGCGCAGAGCGGCGCGCTGGCGACCATTCATGGCTGGCTTGACCGCGTCCTGCCTACTGATCCTGCTTCCGCCGCGTTGTGGGCGATTCCTGCCCTGATCATGGCGCTGGCCTTGCTGCGCATGGTCAGCACCTTCACCGGCGACTATGGTTCGGCGTGGCTGACGCAGCGCGTGCAGGCCAATGTGCGCGAGAAGATGTTCGCCCGTGTACTGCGCCTGCCGAACCGCTATTTCGACCAGTCTTCGACCGGCACCACGCTGTCCCGCATCGCCTTCGATGCCACCCAGGTGACCCAGGCTGGCCTGAGCGTGTTCACCATAGCCGTGCGCGACACCGTGGCGGTGATCGGTTTCCTCGGTTCGCTGTTCGATATCGACTGGAAGCTGGCCTTGTTCTGTCTCGTGCTGCTGCCACTGGTGGCGCTGGTGGTGACAATCGCCGCGCGCCGCATGCGCCGCCTCAGTTCCAGCGCCCAGCATGCAATGGGCGAGTTGACCCGCGTGCTGGACGAAAGCATCGGCGGCCAGCGGGTAGTGAAGATTTTCGGCGGCCACGCATATGAGCAAAAGCGCTTCGACGAGGTGGTGAAACTGAACCGCCAACTGGCCGTCAAGCACGCATCGACCGCGGCGATGAACTCGGGCCTGATCATGCTGATGGTGGGCGCCACGCTGTCGGCAGTAATTTATTACGCGCTGCTGCGGGCGCAGGCTGGCGCATTGACGCCGGGCGCCTTCGTTGCGTTCATCACTTGCCTCATGTCTTTGCAAGGCCCGATCAAGAACCTGACCAAGCTGAATGAGCCGCTGCAGCGCGGCCTGGCCGCCGCCGAATCGGTGTTTGGGCTGATCGATGCGCCGATGGAAGCCGATACGGGCACCCGCCCGGCCGACAACGTAAAGGGCCGCATTGAACTGGTTGATGTAGGCTTCCGTTATGACGTGGACGATCGGGAAGCAGCACCTGCGCTGCGCTCGGTGTCGCTCGATATCGCGGCCGGCGAAACGGTGGCGCTGGTGGGCGGTTCCGGCAGTGGCAAGACCACGCTGGCCAGCCTGCTGCCGCGCTTCTACGACGTCGGCAGCGGCCGCATCCTGCTGGATGGCGTGGACCTGCGCGAGTACCGGCTGCCGGACCTGCGCAGCAAGATCGCGCTGGTGAGCCAGGATGTCGTGCTGTTCAACGATACGCTGGCGGCGAATATAGCCTACGGCGACCCGGCGCCGGACATGGCGCGGGTTGAAGCGGCGGCGCGCGCGGCATACGCGCACGACTTCATCATGCGGACTCCGCAGGGCTACCAGACCCAAGTCGGCGAAAATGCCACGCGTCTTTCGGGCGGCCAACGCCAGCGCCTTGCCATTGCACGCGCCATCTACAAGGATGCACCAATCCTGATCCTGGACGAGGCTACCAGTGCCCTGGATGCCGAATCCGAACGCGCGGTTCAGGCGGCCCTTGAAAAGCTGATGGAAGGCCGCACCACGGTAGTCATCGCGCACCGCTTGTCCACCATCGAGAATGCCGACCGCATCGTCGTGATGTCGGCTGGAACGATTGCGGAGCAGGGCACGCACGAAGCGCTGCTGGCAAAGGGCGGCATGTATGCGCGCCTGTATCAGACCCGACAGGAACTGGACCAATAGTTATTGGGTGGCCTGCAGCAGGTAGACCGCCATGTCGCGCGCATCGCGTTCCGGCACGCCCAGCTGCGGCATGGCCGTGCCAGGCTTGATTTGTTGCGGCGCGCGGATCCATTTCACCAGGTTTTCTTCGCTGGTCGGCAGCTTGCCGGCAATGAAGCTGCGCTGCGCCAGTCCGTCCAGTTTCGGACCGACGAAGGTCAGCGGACCGGTCACGCCTGGAATGTGATGGCAGGATTGGCAGGCGAACTGCGTCAGCGCCAGCCTGCCGCGCTCGCGGTCTGGCGCGCGGAGCGTCGGCTGTGACGGCCCCGCGAGGGATGCCGCAGCCGGCTTTTCAATTGCCGCATATTCCGCTGGCGCGATTGCCGGCAGCGCACCAAGGAATGCGACCAGGTCCCAGATCTCCCCCTCGCTCAGATGGAAGCGCCAGGCGGGCATTCCGCTCATCTTGATTCCGTTCGCGATGATCCAGTACAACTCGCCCGCCTTCCAGCGGCGAGCCGAATCGACCAGGGGACCGGGTACCGGCTGCATGCTCAAGCCGATCACGCCCATCGCCACGCCCGGCCCGCCGTGGCACTGCTCGCAATGATTCCGAAATACCGAACCGCCTCGGACCACAGCGCCCGCCGCTGCTGGCGGCGCAGCGATGTCGCGCGCATGGAACCGGACTGACTGCTGCATGCCGCGCTCGATCAGCGTGTGCACGAACTGGAAATGCGGCCTCACCGCGGAAGCGTCATACCACCCCGCCTGAAACACCACGGTAGCCGCGAGCATTCCGGCCAGCCCGGCCAGGCAAATGCTCGCAGCGGCGGTAGCAATAAGGCGACGCACAATCGGGAAAAGGGTGATGATGTCTTGAATGCATTATAGGGACGGGCAGCAGGAAGGCAGGGACGATTCGTGCAAGCAATCACTATGCGTTTGCGGAAAAACGGACTAGGGGCTCACGCCGGCCTGGTGGCGCTCTTGCTGCCGCTTGCGCTGTGCGCCTGCCAGCCGCGCAAGCCATACCCGCCAGCCGTGGACGGCGGCGACCTGCGGCGCGGCAAGGCCTTGCTGGCGCAGTTCCAGTGCGGTAGCTGCCACCACATACCCGATGTGGAAGCAGCCCACGGGAAGGCGGGACCGTCGCTCGCCGAATTCGGCTTGCGCAGCTATATTGCGGGGCGCTGGCCGAACCAGCAGCCCAACCTGGTGCGCTGGATTTCCTCGCCGCGCAGCATGGATGCCGCGTCCCTCATGCCGGACATGGGCGTCTCCGACGAAGATGCGCGCCACATGGCTGCTTACCTCTATTCGCTGAAATGATGCCGGCGCTGCAATCGGTCCTGTCGCCTGCCGGGCCGGATGCTGTGCTCCTTAGCCGTTTTGGCTGGCTGTTGTTCGCGGCGGCGGCCGCCATTTTCCTGCTTGTCGCACTGCTGGTGCTCGCCAGCGTTGGCCGCTGGCGCGGGCGGTCGTGGTCGCGCCGGCTGGTGGTCGGCGGCGGGCTGCTATTTCCGGTGCCGCTGCTGGCGGCGCTCATGGGGTGGTCAGGCTGGCAGGCTTCGCAATTGACCTGGCCTTTTTCTGGAGCTCGCATCCAGGTCACCGTGACGGGCCACATGTGGTGGTGGGAGGTTCGCTATCGCGACACGGCGACCGGTCGCGAGGCGGTGCTGGCCAATGAGTTGCGGCTGCCGGTCGGGGAAAGGGTGTACCTTGCGCTGGCGTCGGGGGATGTGCTGCATGCATTCTGGGTTCCGGCATTGGCTGGCAAGGTCGATATGGTGCCCGGTCGCATGCATGGACTCACGGTGCGGGCCGACAGGCCGGGCCGCTATCGTGGGCAATGCGCCGAATTTTGCGGCACGCAGCATGCCGCGATGGCGCTGGATGTGGTGGCCGTCGCGCCGCAGGAGTTCGATGCGTGGCTGGCTGCCCAGGAGGCGCCTGCTGCCGAAGGCGCCTCCGCGGACCCGGCAACGGTACCGGCTGTTCGCCGCGGGCGCGAAGTCTTTCTCGCCGCACGCTGCAATGCGTGCCACACGGTGCGCGGCGTGGCCGACGGCGCCGCGCTTGGTCCCGACCTGACCCATGTCGCGAGCCGTGCCCACATTGCGGCAGGCGCGCTGCCGTTCAGCCGCGCAGCGTTGATCGGCTGGATCGCCAATCCACAGGCTGCCAAGGCCGGCGCCCGCATGCCGCCCAGCAGCCTCCCGCCGGAGGACCTGCAAGCTCTCGCCAGCTGGCTGGAGACCCTGCAATGACCGCGCCCGGCCGTACACCCAACAGCCTGCCGCGTCCCCCCGGCGAGTACGAGGCCCTGGAGCGCGCGTGGCGCAAGCCGACCGGCTGGCGCGCATTGACAGCCGTCAACAACACACGCATTGGCCGGCTTTATCTCGCAACCGCGTTCGGGTTCTTCCTGTTCGCCGGCGCCCTGGCCCTGGTCATGCGGCTGCAACTGGCTGTCCCCGGCAACGACCTGCTGCAGCCGGGCACCTATAACCAGTTCTTCACCATGCACGGCACGGTAATGATGTTCCTGTTCGCGATTCCGATGGTGGAGGCCATTGCAGTCTTCCTTCTACCGGGCATGCTGGGCGCTCGCGATTTGCCGTTCCCGCGCCTTTCGGCCTACGCCTATTGGGCCTACGCGTTCGGTGGTGCGGGTTTCGTCGTCACGCTTGCTTTCGGACTCGCGCCCGATGGCGGCTGGTTCATGTACCCGCCGCTGACAGGCAAGGAATACTCTCCAGGGCTGAACGCGGATTTCTGGCTGCTTGGCATCGGCTTCATTGAAATCTCGGCGATTGCGGGCGCCATTGAGCTGATAATCGGCATCCTCTTCACCCGCACGCCCGGCATGACGCCGGCGCGGATCCCGGTGTTCGCCTGGTCGATGCTGGTGGTGGCAGCGATGGTGGTCTTCGCTTTCCCGCCACTGATCGCGGGTACGGCCCTGTTGGAGCTGGAACGTGCCTACGACTGGCCGTTCTTCATTCCGGCGCGCGGCGGCGACCCGGTACTGTGGCAGCACCTGTTCTGGTTCTTCGGCCATCCGGAGGTCTACATCATCTTCCTGCCGGCGGCGGGCATGGTGTCGTCCATGCTGCCGGCGCTGGTCCAGACACCACTGGTGGCGCGGCGGGCTGTGATTGTCTCGCTGGTTGCCGTGGGCGCGCTGAGTTTCGCGCTGTGGATGCACCATATGTTCACAGCCGGCCTTGGGCAGTTGGAAACCACACTGGTGTCGGCCGCCAGCATGGCCATCGCGGTCCCGACCGCAGTGCAGGTGTTCGCCTGGATCGCGACGCTATGGCGGGGCAGGGTGCAACTGAACGCGCCGACGCTGTTCGTTCTCGGCTTCCTGCTGGTGTTCGTGCTGGGCGGGCTGACCGGCGTCATGGTGGCGGCGGTGCCGTTCGACTGGCAGGCACACGACAGCTATTTTATTGTCGCCCACCTGCATTACGTACTGGTGGGCGGGCTGGTCTTCCCGATGTTCGCTGCGGCCTATTACTGGATGCCCCTGTTCAATGGGCACCGCATGTCGGAGGCCTGGGCGCGCTGGATATTCGGCCTGATCTTCGCCGGCACCAACGTGGCGTTCTTCCCGATGCACTTGACGGGCCTGGTCGGCATGCCCCGGCGGGTCTACACCTACGGTTCGGAAATGGGCTGGGCGGGGCTGAACATGGCCAGTACGGCCGGGGCATTGCTGCTGGCCGGCGGCGTCGCATTGTTCATGGTTGACCTGGTGCGAACCCTGCGGCGGCCGCAACGTGCTCACGGGAATCCATGGCAGGCGAGCTCGCTGGAGTGGCTGCCGCAGGACGAGTATGCGACGCGCAGCCTGCCCGAGGTGAAGTCGTCGGAGCCGATATGGCGCCAGCCGCTGCTGGCCGAGGAGGTGGAGAGCGGCATGCACTGGCTGCCGGGCAGCGTGACCGGCATGCGGGAAACGCTGGCCACCGGCTGGCGCGACGCGCGGCCCAGGCACTTGCTGGTGCTGCCGGGCGACAGTTGGCTGCCATTCCTTTGCGCATTGGGAACAGCCGGCTTCTTCCTGCTGATGACGGTGCAACAGGCTATGGCGGCGTGGCTGCTTGGCGCACTTGCCGTGACGACGCTGGTGGCCTGGCTGTGGCAGGGGGACCGTCCGCCTGGCCCGCGTGCCGCGCTCGTCGCCGAGGGCGTGCAGCTGCCTATCGGCGCACAGCAGGCCGCATCGCATTCGTGG
>JBCNOX010000399.1:0-5300 GCA_039593645.1 Pseudoduganella sp. | reverse complement strand
CTGCTCGGTCAGCGCACGCGCGCCTTCCAGGTCGTTGCCGATGGCGGCCAGGCGCGCCATGCCGGTCAGCGCGTCGGCGCTGTTGGGTTCGGCGTCCAGCGCCGACTGGAACTGCTGCTTGGCTTCATCGAGCTTGCGCAGGCCGATCAGGGCCTCGCCGCGCAAGGCCAGCAGGGCCGGGCTTTGCTGGAACTTTGCCGTTTCATCGAGCATTTTCTGCAAGTCGCCCAGGCGCAGCATCGCTTCGGCCAGCAGCAGTTCGCTCTCTTGCGGCTTGTACTTCAATTCAAGGGCGCGCCGCGCTTCCTTTTCCGCCGAGACCGGATCGCCCATCTGCAATGACAGCTTGCCCAGCTGGTAGCGCGCCTCGCCGTTGTTGGGATCCTTGGCCAGCGCATTCTTGAGCTGGATCTGGGCGCCCTTGCGGTCGCCTTTCTGCTGCAGTTGCTTGGCGTCGGCCAGCAGGCTTTCCGGGGTGTCCGATTTGCAGCCGGCCAGCAGTGCGCTGGCGGCCAGGGTGGCGGCCACGGCCAGCCGGGTTACGCGATATGCCATATTCTCCCTCAGTGTGGTGGTGTCGTTATTATGCGTTGCGGTGTGCGCGGAACCATTGCTCGAGCATCATCAGGACCCAGACCATGGTGCCGTGGTAGCCGGCGTGCTCCTTCAGGTGGGTGCCGACCAGCTGTTCGATGAACTCGCCGCGCACCACCTTGCGGGCTTTGAGGTCACTCAAGCTGTCTGCTGCCAGTTGCTGCAGGGCCTGGTGCTGCTGCAGCCAGACCCCGAACGGCAAACCGAAGCCGTGCTTCTGTTTGGTAATGATGGCATCGGGCAGGAAGCCGCGCAATGCTTCCTTGAAGAACCAGCGCAACTGGGTGCCATTCAGCTTCTGCTGCGGGGTCAGGCCGGCCGAAAACGCCACCACGGCATCGTTCAGGAAGGGGAAGGCCACTTCCACGCCGGCCAGTTCGCAGGCCTTCATCACTTTCGGCAAGTCATTGTCGGCCAGGGTGATCTGCAAGTCCAGCGCCAGCATGCGGTTGATCAGGGAGCGCGCTTCGCTGCGGCCGTAGTTGCGCTCCAGCGTGGCAATCGGGTTGCCGATGTCGGCTGCCGCCAGGAAGTCGTCGGTGAACACTTGCTGCGGGCCGTAGCGGCCCAGCAGGTTGTAGGTTTCCAGCCGCGCCGGCATGCCGACCGAGGCTTGCTCGATATAGCTGCGCGCCTTGCGCAGCAGGCGCACCCGCTCGCCGCCCGGGAAGTTGAACACGGCCGGCTCCAGCAGGGCCTTGCGCACCAGGCGCGGCACCCGCTCGTACAGCTCGAACACATGCTGCTTGGCATAGCGCTCGTTGCCGCCGAACAGCTCGTCGCCGCCGTCGCCGCCGAACATGCGCTGCACGCCGTCGGCCTTGGCCATGCGCGCGCAGTAGAAGGCCGGCACCGCCGAGGCATTGCCGAACGGCTGGTCGAACACCGCCGCCACCTGCGGGATGGCGTTCGCCACGTCGTCCGGCGTCACATAGTATTCATGGTGCCGGGTGCCGAAATGGCGCGAGGCGATGCGCGCATATTCCATTTCATCGTAGCCCTGGGCTTCGAAGCCGATCGAATAGGTATCGGCCGCCACGCCGCCGACCTGGGTCAGCATGCCGGCGATGGTCGAGCTGTCGGTGCCGCCGGACAGGAAGGCGCCGACCTTGCGGTCGCCCACCGCTTCCTTGACGCTGTGGCGCAGCACGGCCAGGAAGTCTTCCTTCAGCTCGCCGAACGAGCGCTTGCCGTCTTCCTCGAACTGCATGCGCCAGTAGGTATGCTCTTCGACCCGGCCCTGGCGGTAGTGCAGGTAGCGGCCGGGCAGCAGGCGCTGCTGGCCCTGGTACACGGTACCGGGCGAGGGCACCATGTGGAAGTAGACGTAGTTGTACAAGCCCTGGTGGTCGAGCACGCCCGGCGTCAGCGGGTGGCGCAGCAGCGCGTCGGCCGAACTGCCGAACACCAGGGTTTCGCCGGCCAGTTGCCAGTGCAGCGGCTGGATGCCCATGCGGTCGGTAGCCAGCAAGGCTTCGCCGCTGCGTTCATCGAGGATGGCCAGGGTGAAGCAGCCGTGCAGCTGGGCGCAGGTGCGCTGCGCGCCCTGCGACCACAGCGCGGCCACCGTGGCGGCCACGCCCTGCCCGGCGGCCTGGGCCGCCAGCGCCGGATCGTCCAGGCGCGGCTGGCCCCACAGCGCTACCAGCAAGCCATCGCGCTGGTAGACATCGGCGCTGCCGGCCTGCGCTGCCACGGCCACGCCGCTGCGCTGGCCGGAGCGGGCCAGCAGCGCACTCTGGTCGAAGCGGGACAGCGGCGCTGCCATCTGCTCCAGCAATTCCGGCGCAGCGGCCAGCCCAATCCATCCACAAATCCCGCTCATACGCTTCCCTTCCGCTTACACGAACACTTCGACCGCGGCCGGGTGGCTGAGGAAAGCCGCCGGGCTGGCCGTGGCGCCATAGGCGCCCGATTGCAGTACCACCACCAGGTCGCCGGCTTGCGCCTGGCCCAGTTCCATCTGGTCGGCCAGCAGGTCGAGCGGGGTGCACAGCGGCCCCACCACCGAGGCCAGCTCGCGCGGGCCGCCGGCCACACGGGTGCCGACCACGACCGGGTAATTCTTGCGGATCACCTGGCCGAAATTGCCGGAGGCCGACAGGTGGTGGTGCAGGCCGCCATTGGTCACCAGGTATACCTGGCCGCGCGACTCCTTGCGGTCCACCACGCGGCACACATAAGCGCCCGCTTCGCCGACCAGGTAGCGGCCCAGTTCGATCACCACTTCGGCGCCGTGCAGGCGCGGCCGCACTTGTTGCATGATGCGTTCCAGGTTCTGGCCCACCGCAGCCAGGTCGAGCCGCTCTTCGCCCGGAAAATACGGAATGCCGAAGCCGCCGCCGATGTTCAGGATGCGCGGCGCGCGCGGCGCCGCTTCGGCCAGGCGCAGCGCCAGCGCAAAGGTTTTTTCGTGGGCGTCCTGCAGCGCGGCCGCCTTCAGGTTCTGCGAACCGCTGAAGATGTGGAAGCCATGGAAGTCCAGGCCCAGCGCGCCGATCCGCGCCAGCATGGCCGGCACGCGCTCGGCATCGACGCCGAACTGTTTCGGGCCGCCGCCCATCTTCATGCCGGACGATTTCAGTTCGAAGTCCGGATTGACCCGCACATTGACTTTCGGCACGATGCCCAGGCGCTGGCCGATGGCGGCGGCGCGCTCCATCTCGCCTTCCGATTCCAGGTTCAGCACGATGCCGGCGGCGATCGCGCAGGACAGCTCGGCCTCGCCCTTGCCGGGGCCGGCAAAACTGATCTTGGCCGGGTCCATCGCGGTATCGAGCGCGACCCGCAATTCGCCGCCGGAGGCGACGTCGATGCCGTCGACCAGGGTAGCCAGGTGCTGCACCACGGCCGGCATCGGGTTGGCCTTCATGGCGTAATGCAGGTGCACGTCGGCCGGCAGCGCGGCGCGCAGCTCGGCCACGCGCTGCGTGATGGCGGCGCGCGAGTAGGCGTAGAACGGGGTCTGGCCGACGCGGGCGGCCAGGCGCGGCAGCGGGATGCCGCCGATCAGCAGGCAGTCATCCTCGACCGCGAACTGCAGCAGCGGCGCGTGCTGCGGGCGGCGCGGTGCCTCGATGCTCATGCGCCCTCCGCAAACACGTTTTCATACTGGGTCGACAGCAGCTTGCGGTCGATCTTGCCGTTCGGGTTGCGCGGCAGCGGGGTCGGCGACACCACCACCTTTTGCGGATGCATGTAGGCTGGCAGGTGCGGCTTGATGGCCGCCAGCAGCTCGGCATCGGTGAACACCTGCCCTTCGCGCGGGTAGGCCAGCAGCACGATCGCCTGGCCCAGCGTCGGGTGCTTGACGCCCAGCGCGGCCGCCTCGCCCACCTTGTCGCGCGCGTATACGATTTCCTCCACTTCGGTCGGGCTGACGCGGTAGCCGGAGGTCTTGATCATCTCGTCATTGCGGCTGATGAAGTACAGGAAGCCTTCCTCGTCGCGCCGCACGATATCGCCCGACCAGACGGCCATTTCGACCAGCGGCAGCCCGTACTGCGCCGAGACATACGGTTTGAAGCGCTCGGCCGTCTTGGCCTTGTCGTTCCAGTAGCCGAGCGAGACCAGGGCGCCGCGGTGCACCAGTTCGCCGGGCTCATTGGGCGCGCATTCGCTGCCGTCCGGGCGCAGCACCAGCACTTCCGCATTCGGAATCGCCTTGCCCATCGAATCGGGGCGGCGCGCCAATTCCGCTGGCGGCAGGTAGGTCGAGCGGAACGCCTCGGTCAGGCCGTACATCAGGAAGGGCTGGGCCTTGGGCAGCGCGGCGCGCAGCGCGTCCAGCGTGGCGCGCTGCATGGCGCCGCCGGAATTGGTCAGGTAGCGCAGCGTGCAATCGGCCGGCCAGGGCAGCGGCGCCAGCTGGATCCACAGCGGCGGCACGGCAGCCAGGCCGGTGATCTTTTCCGCCACCACGGCTTTCAGCACGTCGTTGGCGAACAGGTGGTTGATCAGGACCGCGGTGGCGCCGACGCGGAACGCGGTGGTCAGCTGCGACAGGCCATAGTCGAACGACAGCGGCAGCACGGCCAGCAGGCGGTCGTCCGGCGTGTTTTCCAGGTAGCTCGAGACGCTGACAGCGCCGGCCACCATATTGCGGTGCGACAGCACCACGCCCTTGGGACGGCCGGTGCTGCCCGAGGTGTACAGAATGGCGGCCATATCGGTATCGATGCAGCGGTGCGCGGCAGCGGGCGGCGCATCCTGCATGGCCGCCGCCCACGGCAGCACGTGCAGATGCGGGAAGCTGGGCAGCTCGTCCGCCTTGCCGGTCACGATCACGGTATGCAGGTCAGGGCAGGACGGTAGCGTGCCGGCCAGCAGGCGCAGGCGGTCGGCCGAAGTGACCAGCACGCGCACATTGCAGTCGGTCAGGATATAGCCGACCTGCTCCGGCTTGAGCAGGGGATTGACCGGCACGAACACGCCGCCGGCCTGGGCCGCGCCAAACATGGCGGCCACGTTCTCGATATTTTTTTCCAGGTAGACCGCGACCCGCTCGCTGCGCTGCAGGCCGCGTGCCAGCAGGCCATGGGCCGCGCCCTGCACGGCGGCCGCCAGGGCGGCATAGTCGAGCCGGCGCTCGCCGTAGACCAGCGCTTCGGCCTGGGGCGTACGTTGCGCTGAAGCAAAAATAAATTGATGGATCAGGTCGCTCATATTACTTCGTCAATAAGGATTGCATTAATTATATTGCAAAA
>JBCNOX010000398.1:0-5308 GCA_039593645.1 Pseudoduganella sp. | reverse complement strand
AGTGCCTGCACTTCAGCCACCTGACCGGCGGCATCGCCTGGCATTTTGCGCGCGGCGAAGAACAATCCACGGTGCGGGTGACGCCGGCCTTCACTGCCAATAACGGGATGGTGCTGCAGCATGCCGCCCTGCGCGGGCTGGGCATCGTCTACACCACAACCTTCCTGGCCTGGCGCGACATTATCGAAGGGCGGCTGGTGCCGGTGCTGGCGGACTGGGAGCTGCCTCTGAACCATTTGAGCGCCCTGTACCCGGCCACGCGCCAGCTGTCGCCCAAGGTGCGGGCGCTGATCGATTTCCTGGTGGCGGAATACCAGCCCGCGCCCCCTTGGGACAAGGCTTTAGCGGACGCGGGGTTGCTAAATATATAATCGCCGGATGAGCCAATTCCGCTTACTCAATGTCGATGCCCTGCGCGGCTTTGCCCTGCTGGGCATTTTGTCCGTCAATATCTGGCTGTTTGCCGACCCCTATTTTGCCTCCGGCGTGAACAACCCGCGCTATGCGGGCCTGCTGGATATTGCAGTGCGGTTTGTGGTTGCGCTGCTGTTCGAAACCAAGTTCTACCTGCTGTTTTCCTTCCTGTTTGGCTACAGCTTCACCTTGCAGATGGCGGCGGCCGAGCGCGCCGGGGCGGCGTTCCGTCCGCGCATGCTGCGCCGTTCCGCTGGGCTGGTGCTGCTTGGCGCGCTGCATGGCTGCCTGCTGTTCTACGGCGATATCCTGCACCTGTATGGCCTGCTGTGCTTCCTGCTCCTGGCTTTGTACGGCCGCCAGCGGCGTACGCTGGAAATTGCCGCGGTATTGCTGCTGCTGGCAGCCCTGATGCTGGCGCTGCTCGGCGTGGTCATGCTGTTGTCGGGCGAAGGCGCGCCGGACTTGAAGCCGGTGTTTGCCAAGCTGGCAGCCTTCCATGGCGATGCGCGCAGCACGCGGGCTTACGTCACGGGCGAGTTCCCATCGACGGTAGCGCTGCTGCTGTTTGGCCAGGGGCCGAGCGCCTTCGCCATGTTCCTGTTCGGAATGGCGGCGGGACGCGAGCAAATGTTTGCCAGGGTCGAAGCGCTGCGCCCCTGGCTGCCGCGCATCCTGCGGCTCGGCCTGCTGGGCGGCGCTGGCGCTTTGCTGTACGCGCTGGCCTCAGAGCTTGCACCCGGCGGCGCGCTGATGATCTTCGCTACTGCAGTTAGCGTGTTGACCGCGCCATTCCTTACGGCGGCATATGTTGCAGGGCTGCTGATGCTCTTCGATAGCCGCCATGGCGCGCATTTGCTTGCGGCCCTGGCCCCGATGGGCAAGCTTGCCTTGAGCAATTACCTGATGCAGTCGTTAGTCATGGCCTTGCTGTTCACCGGCTACGGCCTGCGCCTGTGCGACGAACTGCCGCCAATCGCCGTGATGGCGCTGGTGGCGGCCATTTACGCCGCGCAGATGGCCCTCAGCGCCTGGTGGCTCAAGCGCCACACCCACGGCCCCGCCGAATGGCTGCTACGGATGGTGACCAATGCTTCTTTGGGTAGTTTTTCTACGCAGCGCCTAACTTCTAGCGACGAAAATGGATCTTCAAACGACTAACACGCAACGTCGAAGTGCTGAATATATTGCAGTACTCGAGTTTATTGCGCTTGAGGCCGAATCTGGTCAGTCAGAGGGAGTATGGTTATTTGACGCCGCGCCTTGTTCGGAACTAGATCGAATCTCAGGCGGGAACGGGATCAACGAGGGCGCCGCTCCAGTTAAATACCTTTTACTCGCAGCCAATCAGATGCAATGGCGGCACGAGGCGGGCAGATATGTCCAAATTTCGGTTTCAGACCAACGTAGCGGGGACGACGGCGAAATCCCAGCTTATGAGTTCAGCCTGGGCGAAGAAGGCGAGAGTCAACCCGTCATCTCCTATTACATAACGATCCAATCGAATCAGCCTTCGTCAAAGCGAATAGCGACGCTCCGCCAATTGGCCAAATTTGCTCACATTCCCGATGCCGCAAACCTTTCTGCTTTTGAGATCAGTGCCGAAGAAGAATGTGCCGTGGCGGTATACGATGTTGGGCAAGGAAGCATGAGCGCAATTGTAGACGAGGCAGAACATCCGTCGTTATTCTATGACCTTGGGCGGCCCATAAATATCTATGCTCGTTCACTCCCTCCCAATTTCGCAAACATCCGGCCTTTTTCGCGAAGTTTCGATCACGAGTCGTCGCCGCTGCCGGTGATCCTTTCGCACCTAGACTTGGATCATTGGGGCTACGCAATTATCAGTGGCGCTGCCAAATGGGACCCTCAATTGGGAGCGTGGTGCACGATTCCGAATTATAGGAAGGAGGCGTTGGAGCGGCCGTGGCTCATGAGACGACCGAACTACCGGGCCCACAATTTGCAACCAAGCCATATCAACTTTGTGCAGACGCTCGCCAACACCATGGTGAACGGCAGATCGGCACTCTATTTCTGGCCGCGGTTTGCCCAAAGAAGGACTTTGGGAGCGATCACTGTATTTACTTGCCGAGTAAAGAGAGGCACGGCCGTAACCCCCAATTTCCTTCGGAATAATCAAGGACTGGGACTGTTAGTCCAGGATAGAGATAGTGGTGCACGGGTTCTGCTTACCGGTGATGCTGACTACCCTTCAATTCCGTCGTTCGCAAAGAAAAGGTTGTCTGGAATCGTCGCGCCGCATCATGGCGGAGAAATCACAAAAGGCTCAATTCCACAGGCTGTCGCGCATGGGCGTATGGTGTTTTCCAGTTTTCCAGGTTGCTATCCGAATATACCTCACCCCTTAGTCGAGACGGAAGCGCGCACACATGGATGGGACTTGGTCTACACTTCCCAGCGTGTGCCTTGTTTTGCTTCGAACAAGAAGTTCGAATGTGGGCATCGCCTCTTGCGATTAGGTATAACGCCGCGCTGTACATGCGAAGCGGTACCCAAGGCTTGTCTGTGCCTCAGGTGAAACGCCAACTTCCATCAATGTAAACCTGCTCATCGTCGAGGTAGACGGCGTCGGTCTGGACGAAGACGTCGACGTGGAAGCGGGCGTCCTTGCGCTTGAACTGGGGCTTCTGGTACTGGCCGTGCTTGGCGCCCAGCGAGAGGTGGATGCCGCACATGCGCTCGTAGGTACCGATGTCGTCCACCGTGCGTTCGCGCGAGAAGGCGCGGTTCATGCCGAAGCCCAGTTCGCGCACCCATACTTCGCCTTCATGGGCACGGATGATGGCCAGCATATTGTCGAATTCCGGGGTGCTGTTTTCGGCGCCGACCACGCGTCCTTTTTCAACGATCATGGTGATCGGCGTGGCCGGACGGTTGACGTGGAAGGTGGTGTCGCCGAATACAAAAACCTTGGCGCGGCCGCTGACCGCTTCCAGGTCGCGCGCTTCGGTGAACACTTCGCCGATCGGGAACAGGCCGCCGACATTTTTCATGGCGCTGTAGTCGCCGATATTCAGCTTGGCTTCTTCGAACGGGGAAGCAAACACCAGCCGCTCGCCGCCGCTTTCCACAACGCCCGACTGGGCGCGATCGATGCGCGCCTTCAGGGCATGGCCGACGCCGCGGTAATACGCCGGCTCGTAAGCCAATGCATCAATATAGACAAGACCTTGCTCATCCGGCATGCGTGACAGATGCATATGCTCGATCACCTTCAGGCCGCGCTTGAACAGCTCCATGCGGATGCGGTATTCGTTCAGGCGGAAGCTGGTGGTCTGCACCAGCACCACCAGGTCGCCGGCATGCAGTTGCTCGAAAGCCGCAAGCACGTCTGCCGGCTGCACCGTGTCGAAGTCGATGAAACGGCCTTCCGGCAGGGCGGCGCGATAGGCATCGGCCAGCACTCCGGACAGCGGGCTGCGCTGGTCGAACACTACCAATGCCTGCTGTGGCGCGGCGTATTCGATGGCGTGGGCAAGCAGGTCGCGTACGTTGCGGGCTGCCGTATCGCGGGCGGCAGGTGGAAAAGCAGTCATTATCAGGCTATAAAGAGGATGAGGCATGCGCATTATACGGCGAGCCGCCGCTTGAACCGCGAAGGGGCGCGAGGTAGAATCGGACGAATATAGCCGGGGAGAAACATCAATGGGTGTACAGTTTGGCCAGGACCTGCCGCTGCAGCGGCCAGATGAAGCGGATAGCCGTGCGGCCATATTCGTCCCGACTGCCAATATCAAGGAAGATATCCTGGCGGCCGTGCGCAAGGGCGCGGCCGTGGTCGGCTTCGGCAATCACGACCACACCTTGACCATCTATTACGAAAGCAACCGCTTCAACGAGCCGACCCTGGCCAAGTGGGAGCAGAAGGCGCGCAAGGCTTACGACCGCCTGCGCGACAACCTGCCCACCACCTCGAAGATGGTGTGCAAGCTGGATAATTTCGAGCAGATCGGTTACATCAGCAACAAGGGCATTACGATCCGCCGCCGCGCCAGCCTCGACCGCTGGCTCGAGTTCTCGGACGCCCAGGATTCCGCGCCGGAAGGCGATAACGTCGCCTTTGCCCCGCCGCCGCCGCCCAAAAAGATCGTCGCCGATTAAGACTCGGTGCTACCATCTGCCAAAGCCGGTCATCGGATCACGGCGCGGAGGGCGTATGCAGGTAAGCATGGTGGCTGCGGGGGGCATATTCCTGTTGGTGTTGCTGGCGTCCAACGCCGTGCGGCGCGCCTTCATGCGCCATGTGCAAGAGCAGGGCGCCGATACGCCGGCTGCCGACACGGCCGGCTGGCTGCTGTTCTTTGGACTGGCATTCCTGGCCGCTGCCGTGCTCGGGGTACTGAACCCTTCCAAATTCCTCAACCTGGCGTTCTGCAGCACCTTGCTGGTGTTTGGCGTTGCCGCGCTGGTCGGCGCCTTCGTCATCGGTCGCCGTTAGCATCCTCCCAAGCCACGGGAATGCTGCGGATCTCGTTGCCATTCCATGCCGTGACCAGGCCCTCCACACGCTTGCCATCAACCTTCAGCGCTGCCACGTGGTAGCGGTAATCCGGCCCGAACTGGCGTTCGGCGGCGCGGCGCGCCCGGTCCGCGGCTTCGCCGTGCAGCAGTAGCGCCAGCGTGGTGCATACCGTCACCGATAGCGCGGCGCCGCTGGCGGCGGCCAGGCCCATGTGGCGCGGCTTGTGGCCGGCAGCGCGGCGCGCGGCCAGCACGGCCGGCGCGCCGAGCGTGCGAACCAGCCAGTGCAGCAGTACCAGCCAGGTCGCGCTGGTGGCGAGGGAGGGCAGGATGCGCGGCTGCAGCTTGAGCTGGGTCAGGGTCAGGTCGACCGGTTGCATCAGGGGCCAGGCCAGCATCATAACGCCCA
>JBCNOX010000397.1:0-5312 GCA_039593645.1 Pseudoduganella sp. | reverse complement strand
GTCGATGGCCAAGCTGCCGCAGGAATACCTGCACGAGCCGCAGATCGCCCTGGACGGCGGCGCCGATGGCATGGACCTGGTGCGCAAGATCATCGAAGGCGCGGCTGAGCGTTTGACTGACGATGGCTTGCTGATCGTTGAAATCGGCAATGAGAAAGAGTTTGCGGAGGCGGCCTTCGGGCATCTGGGGCTGACTTGGCTGACCACCAGCCAGGGAGATGACATGGTGTTCTTGCTCACCGCTGACCAACTGAAAATCTAAACCGGTAAATCTGGGTCAGACCCAAGGGTCTGACCCGACACGCGACCGCCACAGGGCGGGTCTGCCCCTTGGGTCTGACCCTGGTTTACCGGTTTTAAAGAAACGACCAAGAAAATGATCCGCTTCACCAACGTCAGCCTGATGCGCGGCCTGAAGCCGCTGCTGGAAAACGCCGACCTGACCCTGAACCCAGGCGACAAGATCGGCCTGATCGGCGCCAATGGCGCCGGCAAATCCAGCCTGTTCGCAATGCTGCGCAACGAGCTGCACCCGGACCTGGGCGACATCGACTTCCCGAAAAGCTGGCGCATGGCCTACGTGGCGCAGGAAACCCCTGCCCTGCCGCGCACCGCCATCGACTACGCCATCGACGGCGATGCCCACCTGCGCCAGCTGCAGGCCGAACTGGCACGCCTGGAAGCGATGCCCGACTCGCCGGAACACGGCATCGACATCGCTCACGTCCACACGGAATTGGCCGATGCCGACGCCTACACCGTGCAGTCGCGCGCCGAGCAGTTGCTGCTCGGCCTCGGCTTCTCGCTGGAGCAGATGCAGCAGCCGGTGGCCAGCTTCTCCGGCGGCTGGCGCATGCGCCTGAACCTGGCGCAGGCCCTGATGTGCCCTTCCGACCTGCTGCTGCTGGACGAACCGACCAACCACCTGGACCTGGACGCGATCATTTGGCTGGAAGACTGGCTGAAGCGCTACCCCGGCACCCTGATCATCATTTCCCACGACCGCGATTTCCTCGACGAGATCGTGAACGTGATCGTCCACATCGACGACCGCAAGCTGAAACGCTACTCTGGCAACTACTCCGGCTTCGAGCGCCAGCGCGCCGCGCAACTGGTGCTGCAGGCTTCCGCCATCGAGAAGCAGCAGCGTGCCCGCGCCCACCTGCAATCCTTCATCGACCGCTTCAAGGCCAAGGCCACCAAGGCCCGCCAGGCGCAAAGCCGCATGAAGCAGCTGGCCAAGATGGAAGAACTGGCGCCGCTGCGAGCAGCCGCCGAGTTCAGCTTCGAATTCCGCGATCCGGTCAGCGCACCGAACCCGCTGCTGGTGATGGAAGACGTCGACTGCGGCTACCACACCGAGCAAGGCGACAAGACCATTGTGCGCGGCGTGACGTTTTCGCTGGTGCAGGGCCAGCGTATCGGCCTGCTGGGCGTGAACGGTGCCGGCAAATCGACCCTGATCAAGACCATCGCCGGCGACATTGACCCGCTGACCGGCACTGCCACCACCGGCAAGGGACTGGTGATCGGCTACTTCGCCCAGCACCAGGTCGAGATGCTGCGCCATGACGAATCGCCGCTGTGGCACCTGCAGAAAATGGCGCCGACCGTGCGCGAACAGGAGCTGCGCAACTTCCTGGGCAGCTTCAACTTCCCGGGCGATATGGTAACCAGCAAGATCGCCCCCTTCTCCGGCGGCGAAAAGGCGCGCCTGGCGCTGGCCCTGATCGTTTGGCAGCGCCCCAACCTGCTGCTGCTGGACGAACCGACCAACCACCTGGACCTGGAAACCCGCGAAGCGCTGACCGACGCACTGGCCCAGTTCGAAGGCACGCTGCTGGTCGTTTCCCACGACCGCCACCTGCTGCGCGCCACCACCGAGCAGTTCATCATCGTCGAAAACGGCCGCCTGCGCGAATTCGACGGCGACCTTGATGAATACAAAGACTGGCTGTTGCAGACCAAGATGGCCAAGCCTGCCGCTGCCGCATCCAGCGCCGCGCCGTCCGCCGCAGGCCAGCCGGCCGCCGCCGACGCGTCGCCGGTCGACCGCAAGGAGCAAAAGCGCCTGGAAGCCGAGCAGCGCCAGCGCCTGTCGGCCCAGCGCAAGCCGCTGGAAAACCGCCTGAAGAAGGTGGAAGCAGCGATGGCCCAGCGCAGCGAGCAGAAAGCCGCCATTGACGCCGCCCTGGCCGATCCGGCCATCTACGAAGCGGAAAACAAGCCGAAGCTGAAAACCCTGCTGGCCGACCAGGTCGAATGCAGCAAGGAACTGGAGCAACTGGAAGGCGAGTGGCTCGAGCTTCAGGAGCAGCTCGAAGCACTGGCGGCCTGACGCTGGCGTGCCGTGTCGCGCACCGCCATCAGGCGGTCGATGTCGAGCATAATCAGCCGGCGCTCGCCAAGCTGCCCCATCCCCAGCAGGTAATCCACCTCCTCGCCCACATGCGGCAGGGGGTGGACCGCGCTAACCGGCAGTGACACCAGGTCGGTGACACCATCGGTCACCATTCCCATTACGCAAGTTGAAAGCTGCAGGATGATCACGTCCGTGCGCGGATCGTGCACCGGCGGGCGCGGGCCGAATGCCACGCGCATGTCCACGATAGGCATGATCACGCCGCGCGACAGGGCCACGCCTTCAACGATTTCCCCGCCCGACGCAATGCGTTCGAGCGCACTCAATGGACGCAACTCCTGCACGCGGCGGTAGTCCAGCGCGTATTCAAGGCCGCCCAGGCGGAACGTCAGGTACTGTCGCAGGTCGGCTTCCATATTGCTCCTCTGATTCCGCTGATACGCTGTTCCATCGTACCGTTACGCAACAGCAAGCAGTTTGACCATCCTCAAAGATTGCGGCCTGGGCTACAATGCTTTCATAACAATTGCTGGGAAAGCATCCATGTTCCAATGGCTGAAGCGACTGCTTGCCAAACCTGAAAGCACGCCGCAACCGGCTGCTCCCGCAGCGCCGGCGCAGCCATCGCCAAAACCGGCGCCGCTGCCGGTGCTGTCGCCCGCCCTCGAAGGCGGCCCCGATTTCGAACAGAAGGACCTGGTCAACTCCAGCTTCCAGCGCTGGCTGTTCGGCCAGCGCAAGGACGAATCGCTTGATACCACCGCGCCGGAAGGCCGCGTGCTGCACGAATTGATCCTGGCCGCCCAATCGGGCCACAACGCCGCCGACATGCTGCGCCGCATGCCGGGGGTGATCCCGCAGCTGCTGCAAAGCCTGCGCAGCGAAAATTTCGCCGGCGCCGATATCGCACGCAAGATTTCCAACGACCTGGTGCTGGTGGGTTCCGTCCTGCGGCTGGCCAATGCAGCCATCCAGAACAGCGGCGAGGTAACGACCATCAACAGTGTCGAACACGCCGTGATCGTGGTGGGCCAGGAAGGCCTGCGCCAGTTGATCACCACGGTCGCCTTCCGCCCCATCATCGACCTCAATTCTGGCCATTACACCAAGGTGCTGGCGCCGCGCATCTGGGAGCAGTCGGAAAAGAGCGCGGTGGCCTGCCGCATGCTGGCGCCGGAATTCGGCGTCGATCCGTTTGAAGCCTTCCTGGCGGGCCTGGTGTTGAATTCCGGCCTGCTGACCGCCCTGCCAGTGATGGACAATGCCGGCGCCAAGCCTGGCGAACTTGGCTCGGCCACCTTCCGTGCCCGCCTGGCGCGCGAATCGCTGGCTATTTCGGCTGGCATTTCGGAGGCGTGGAACTTCCCTCCCTCGATCACCCAGGCGATCCGCGAGCAGGAAAGCGCGCGCAAGGGCGAGCCGAGGACGCCGATGGCGCGCGTGCTGGCGGTTGGCGATTACCTGTCGAAGATCCGCATGCTGCAGGCCAACGGCCAGATCAACGACACGGAGCACAACCTGTTCCACGACCTGCCGCTTGGCGCCATGCCCTGCTACGCCGCAATATGAAAGTCGGGGTCAGCTCCGGCAATCGGACATTCGCGCTGCGCGAATGTCCGATTGCCGGAGCTGACCCCGACTTTCAAGCTGCGCTGCCGCTCCAGTCGAACTGGCCGCCGCTGCCGATGAACAGTGGCTGCTGGGTGCCCAGCGGGGCGCGTACGCGCAGTTTGACTTCCTTTGGCGGCAGCAGGTAGGCCGGTCCGAGGTCGGGATTGAACACCAGCTTGCGTACCACCATGTCGCCCGCCACCTGGCGCACCGTGCAGCGCGCGCCGCCGACCACCAGCAGCTTCTGTTTATAGACATGCTCGCCCAGCTCCTGCTCTTTCTGCTGCGCGGCCTGGGCTTCCTTCATCGCAACCTGCAGCCGCGCCACCATTTTCAATGAAGGCCCGACTTTCAGCGCCATCTTCTGGAACAGAACCAGCTGGTCCTGGTTCAGCGTCACTTCCTGCTTGCGCACCTTGCTGGCCAGCTGCAGGTAGTTGCGCACTTCCTGGTCGGCGGTGATGGCGTCCATCTGTTCCTTGCAGCGCTGCGCCTGCTGCTCGTGCTTTTCCGCGCGGGCGGCGCATTCGGCCAGCTTGTCGTCATACTTGGTGGTATCGGGCACCATGACGTGCAGCTGCATTTCGGCCTGCTTGCGCGGGCCGGCGCTGTCGATCTCGATGCGGCGCGCGGCAATGGCGCAGCCGGCGGCCAGCTTGATCAGCACTTCGTCGGCCATGATCTCGCAGTTGTATGCTTCGGTAATGATGACACGGGAACCGGTAATCACACAGTTCTGCGCCTTGCCCAGCACAACCTCGCCTTTCTTCGATTGCAGCAAGGCGCCGGAGGCGACGCCAGCCACGCGGATATTGCCGTCGGCATTGGTGGCGCTGCCGCCCATCAGGTTCTTTTGCAGCGCGATCGTGCCGCCGCGTGAAACGATATTGCCGAAAACGTCGCCATGCACGGTGATGTTGCCGCCTTCCACCGTGCGCTGCTCCTGCACTTCGCCGAATTCCTCGTAGTCGCCATCGAGCTTCAGGTTGCCCGTGGTGCGCGCGGAGACGCCTTCGCGGCTGACGATCTTGGGTCCGATGGAAATGCGCTTGCTCTTGCCGTCGACGTTAATGAAGCCCTCGCGCGAGGACACCAGGTAATCGATGCCGTCGTGGTGTTCCACCACCGTGCCTTCGCCTGCCACCGTGGTCAATTCCACGTCGCGCGCCGGCGGCGGCTCCAGCTCAATGCCGGACAGCTCGTAGCCGCGCGTGCCCGGTTGCGGCGGTTCGCGCCGCAGCAGGCGCACCCGGGCTTTCACCTGCGGGAAGCGGTTCTGGAAACTGTGCAGGTCGAAGCGGCCGTTGGCCAGCAGGCGCGGTGCGTTGGAGCGGTGGAT
>JBCNOX010000396.1:0-5330 GCA_039593645.1 Pseudoduganella sp. | reverse complement strand
ATATCGGCCTGGCGCAAAATTCCAATGATCTGTTCTTCGGTAAAACGTTTCTTCATCTAGCCTCCATGTGTAAAAATACCATGAAGACTAACCAGCCCGCTGGCTACAAAATTCCGATCAGGTCAGGCCGAATACGACAATTATCTGAAACGAATGGCGAACCGAGATGAGCGCCGCAATCTTTTTGTCGACGACGAGTAAGGAAGCTAGACCGTGCGCCACCAATGCAGGAGTGCCGCTCCACAAACGATTACTATCGTGGCGCCTAACCACTTGACCCATCCAGCATTGTGCCGAGGTGTTGGGCCGTGACCTGAAAATTGCTCAACGACGCTCGAAATCGCGGCATACGAAGCGATTGGCAAGCCCACGAGATAAGCCAATGACAACAGGACTGTAGCAATAGCGGGCAAAGCAATGCTACCGAACTCTCCATACTGAAAGACGCAGAGGCATGCCACCCAACCGGCAAGCGCGCCCGCAACAGGAGAATATGCCGCAAAAGCGCGGTGATGAATTTGAATGTCTCTGGAAAACCACGACCAACGTCCTCCGGGAACGCAGCGGTACGTCGCAACCCCTAGAGTCGCAAGAAAAATGATGGTCGCTGGCTCAAACACCGGTGTTTCCAGCACGTGCTCCAGAAGTACGTTGGCCTTGGCAAATTTAAACTGGGCCATCGCGGTGGCCATAGCAGCTAACAGGAATGCATCGCGAAATGGGCGAAGAGTCATGTTTGGTCTCCGGTAGAAAGAACTTAAGCGCGGGCCGTCAGGAAAGACTCGAAACCAAAAGTTGTCGCTAAACAGGTGGCAATGCGGCGAACCGTTGTTCGGCGAACGGCAATGGATAGCTCGAATAGTATTGAGGGTCGTCCTCTGGTAGAAGCAGTACATCTCCGCGAAAGTAAAACGCGACCGCACCGGTGTCATAGGAAGCTACGAAATCGCCGTTGCTCTTTGAATGCAGAAACCTGCAAAGCTCCAACGCGAGTAAGTGACGTAGGTTGAACCAGTTGTAGGGGGGAATAGAGTTCAACGACATACGCCCAGCTTGCAGGATAGTCAGAACTGTTCAGCCATGGAGCCCGGACTGACACCTCTATCTGTCCTACATCCGAAATCACAACTCTGGACTGAAGCCGAAAAGTAGCGCTGACATTTGGCACGCCAAGAAAATCCGCCACATCAGCCGGCGTCGATGTTCCAGATACGTGCAAAGAGAGGACAGGACAGGACATGAGTTCGTCGCGAAAGAAAGGAAAATTGTTTTTCAATTAAGATGATTATGAGGCCTGCTTCCGCCCCCATCAATATCTGGACCAAGCCATCGTCCGCCGGGCTGCCTATGCGCTCCGCCGGTATAATGGCGGGATGCAAAATCTCCTCCACAACCTCAATCCCGAACAACTCGCAGCAGTCACCCTGCCACCGCAAAATGCCCTGATCCTGGCCGGCGCCGGATCGGGCAAAACGCGCGTGCTGACCACCCGTATCGCGTGGCTGATCCAGACTGGCCAGGTATCCCCGGCCGGGGTGCTGGCGGTGACCTTCACCAATAAGGCAGCAAAGGAAATGCTCACCCGTCTGAGCGCCATGTTGCCAATCAATACACGCGGCATGTGGATCGGTACCTTCCACGGCCTGTGCAACCGCCTGCTGCGCACCCATTACAAGGATGCCGCGCTGCCGCAGACTTTCCAGATCCTCGACTCGCAAGACCAGCTGTCGATGATCAAGCGCCTGCTGAAAGCGAACAACATCGACGACGAGAAGTTCCCACCGAAGCAGGTGATGTACTTCATCAACAACAACAAGGAGCAGGGCTTGCGCGCCTCGCAGGTGGAGGCCTATGACGCGCTGGAGCGCAAGCTGGTCGAGCTGTACCAACTGTACGACGACCAGTGCCAGCGTGAAGGCGTGGTGGATTTTGCCGAGCTGCTGCTGCGCACTTACGAACTGTTGTTGCGCAATGAGCCGCTGCGCCAGCACTACCAGCAACGCTTCCGTCACATCCTGGTCGATGAGTTCCAGGATACGAACAACCTGCAATACGCCTGGCTGAAGCTGATGGCGGGCCATGCTTCGCCATTCGGCGGCGCGCTGTTTGCCGTGGGCGACGACGACCAGAGCATCTACGCTTTCCGCGGCGCGAATGTGGGCAATATGCAGGCCTTCGAAAGCGAGTTTCAGGTCAAGAACCTGATCAAGCTGGAACAGAACTACCGCTCGCACGGCCACATCCTCGATTCGGCCAACCTGCTGATCTCGAACAACAGCCGCCGCCTGGGCAAGAACCTGCGTACCGATGCGGGCCACGGCGAACAGGTTCGCGTGTACGAAGCCAGCTCGGACCTGCAGGAAGCGCAGTGGATCATCGAGGAAGCCAAATCGCTGATCGCCGAAGGCGCCCTGCGCCGCGAGATCGCGATCCTGTACCGCTCCAATGCGCAATCGCGCGTGATCGAACATGCGCTGTTCTCGGCCGGCATGCCTTACCACGTGTACGGCGGCCTGCGCTACTTCCAGCGCGCTGAGGTCAAGCACGCCATCGCTTACCTGCAGCTGATGGATAACCCGCACAACGATTCCGCTTTCCTGCGCGTGGTGAACTTCCCGGCGCGCGGCATCGGAGCGCGCTCAATTGAGCAGCTTCAGAACGCGGCGGCGACTTACAACTGCTCGCTGTACGCGGCCGTGCCTTACATGGTCGGCAAGGCGGGCAGCTCGCTGGCCGCCTTCACCAAGCTGATTGAAGGCGTGCGTTTCGAAACCCAGCAACTGGCCCTGCCGGAGCTGGTGAAGATCACGCTGGATTCTTCCGGCCTGCTGCAGCACTACCAGAACGAGAAGGAAGGCGCCGACCGCGTCGAGAACCTGGAGCAGATGGTCAGTGCTGCCACCCAGTTCGTCTCGGAAGAAGGCTTTGGCCAGGGCGCTCCTGCCCACCTCGGCCCGCAGGCTTCGGCCTCCGCTGGCGCACAGGTGGTGGTGGCTGATGGCGTCGAGATCATCGACGCCGATGCGCCGCTGGCGACGGTGATGTCGCCGCTGTCCGCGTTCCTGTCCCACGCTTCGCTCGAAGCCGGCGACAACCAGGCGCAGGAAGGCCAGGATGCGCTGCAGCTCATGACGGTGCACTCGGCCAAGGGCCTGGAGTTCGACAACGTCTTCATCACCGGCCTGGAAGAAGGCTTGTTTCCGCACGAGAGCAGTTCGAAGGAAGAAGGCGGCGTGGAGGAAGAACGTCGCCTGATGTACGTGGCAATCACGCGTGCCCGCAAGCGGCTGTACATGTCGTTCTGCCAAACCCGCATGCTGCACGGCCAGACCCGCTACAACATGAAGTCGCGCTTCTTTGATGAACTGCCTGAGGAATCGTTGAAGTGGCTGACGGCACGCGTGCAGAACAACTGGTTCTCCACCGGTTCACGCAAGTCGGCGTGGGACGAAATGCCGTCCGTGCCAAGCGCCGACAACCGTCTGGCAGCGCGCATGAACGAACGCTCCGGTGCTTCCGGTGGCTGGCGCATCGGCGAGTCTGTCGCGCACGCCAAGTTCGGCGAAGGCGTGATCGTCAACCTCGAAGGCAGCGGTGCCAACTGCCGCGCGCAAATCAACTTCGGCTCCTTCGGCATGAAGGTGCTCGACCTCTCGGTCGCCAAACTCGAACGGCTCTGACAACGGCCCAGGCGGAAGTGCTCGCACTTCCGCCCAATGAGCCAGCCGAGGATTGTTATTGGCGGGTATCTATGCTCGTCAATCGCCAGCACCCATAAGGGTTTCCAAATAGCGAGTCATCGCCATAGTCGACGCCACCTTCGTGGCTGAGCCGATAGACCGCTCCGTTTGCGTCTGCCGCAAACGTTTGATCATCAAACAGCTCGGGCGTCTCGGCAAACTGGTAGCGATTGAAAATCCGCAACAGGTCCGGAGTGCCTGCATGTCCAATTCCATCGGTAATAGCATCCGGGAGACCCAGGTTGTGCATGCCGCAGGAGTATGTTTGTTCGCCTGTGACATAGACAACCAACGCCTCGAACGCACTAAACAAATGGAAGGTCTCCACGTACTCCAACCAGGCTTGAGGCGTGTGCGCCACGCCTGCGCTCTCCACCTTTACTCCCAGGCCTCCAGCCTTGAGTACGCCTGCCGCGCATCGCATCATCGCTTCCGCTGTCTCTTGTGAACCGCCGTTTCCAACCAGGTAGACTACAGACTTATGCTCGCCAATCGCTTCGGCTTCGGGGGTATCTCGCCAATGCGGCCCCGCAGCCCAGAATGCCCGCTTCATCCTGGGATCATGCTCTTCAAATTCAAGTGTGCAGGCGAATTTCGATTCGATGTGCATCAGCACGCCGCCCGCGAATAGATAGCCTTCACTGTCGCGAATTATGCGTTCGAGCAGATCGGATCTGGATGTCCAGACACCAGGAATACAAAGGACCATTTGAGGTGCTTGCATGTCGCCTCGGCAAGAAAAAAGGGTCTTGCAGTATATATGATCGTTCAAAGCGATCCATGCTCGTATGCAGCCGCTGCGGGGGAACCAGCTTCGTAAGCTTCAGCAGCAATGTCTTCACATTGAAGCCATTCCACAGCTCGCACCCGCGACCTGAGTCTTAAACTCCGGCCTAGGACATCGGCATACACGATCCGCGGTTATGCGTTTTCGCATAGCTCCAACGCGATTATTGGGAATACCCATGCAATGAAGCATAGCCTAAAGTGGGCGCCATCGTTACTCACATTCTCATCGGAGGCTATACATGGAGACACTTCTGATCCCAGCTTCGCTCCTCGCCGGCGGCCTGCTTGCCGTGCAGGCGGGCGCCAACGCGCAACTGTCGAAGGCGACCGGTAGCCCTTTTGCGGCGACCACCCTGCAGCTGTCCGTTGGCACGCTTGCACTGCTGGTGCTTGCCCTGCTCACCGGAACGCTAACCGCTGTCGCCGCCCTGCCCCACGTGCCCTGGTGGCATGCGGTCGGTGGCGTTGCGAGTGCTTTCTACGTCGTTTCGACGATCCTGCTGTTTCCGCGGCTCGGCGCGATCGTGTCAGTAGGCCTGTTCATTGCAGGCCAGATGCTAGCCTCATTTGCGTTGGATGTCAGCGGGCTGGCTGGAGGAACGCGGCGAACAATCGATGCGCCGCTTGCCATCGGCATGCTGGCGATTCTTGCTGGCGCCGCAATTATTGTGAAGGGG
Source organism: Pseudoduganella sp. (assembly GCA_039593645.1). Taxonomy (GTDB): domain Bacteria; phylum Pseudomonadota; class Gammaproteobacteria; order Burkholderiales; family Burkholderiaceae_D; genus Rugamonas. The sequence continues at coordinate 124 of JBCNOX010000396.1, read as the reverse complement.
CAGACGGGCCAGCCGTCGCAATCCGTGACGGGCAAGGCCGGCTGGATCGTTCTCGCCCTGCTGGCCGGAGCGGTTCTTCCGGTGCAGGGGGTCGTGAACGGCCTGCTGCGGCATGATCTTGGCG
>JBCNOX010000395.1:0-5339 GCA_039593645.1 Pseudoduganella sp. | reverse complement strand
TCTTGCCAGCCATCGCACCAGATCTCCACATCGACAGTAATCAAGACATCCAGCATGCTTGCGCCAGCCACCAGTTAACAAAATTTACACAATATTAACGAGTGGCTAAGGGCGACGCAACCGGAGCGTGAAACTTCCGGGCGCAGGAGGGGGCGAAAAAAGGGGAATTGTGGCGCGGCTGGCGGGGATCGAACCCACGACCCTCGGCTTCGGAGGCCGATACTCTATCCACTGAGCTACAGCCGCACGTGATACTGAAGAGACACGAAGGATAGCCGGAAATCCATTCCATAGCTAGGGGTTTCCGTCTATAATCGCAGGTTTGACGAGGGCGCGGCATCAAGAATGCCAAAAAGATAACCCTCCCGCAGCTTTTTGAAAAACCGTCCTAAGGAAATCATGAGCCACGAATCCGCTATCAGAACGCCCAAGCAGCTGGTCGCTGCCGTTGTAGGTTTCTTCGCTGTTACCATCATTGGCATCGTTTTGCTGGTGCAGTTTGTGACTCAGGAAAAACTGACTGGCGCGGGTTCGGAAAGCCAAAGTGCGGAGGCTGTTGCTGCTCGCCTGAAGCCTGTTGCGGATAATGGCTTTACCTTGAAGGACGTGAACGCGCCTAAGGTACTGCAGACTGGCGAAGCGGTGTACACCGCTACCTGCGCGGCTTGCCATGGTTCCGGCGCGGCTGGTGCTCCTAAGGTTGGCGATAGCGGCGCTTGGGGCGCTCGTATTGCTCAGGGTTATGACACTGTTGTGAAGCACGCGATCGAAGGCCTGCGCGCGATGCCTGCCAAGGGCGGCAATCCTGACCTGGATGATGTGGAAGTGGCGCGCGCTGTTGTGTTCATGGCGAATAAGTCGGGTGGCAAATTCAAGGAGCCTGAGGTGAAGCAGGCTGCGCCGGCTGCTGAGGCGCCGGCTGCTGCGGAGCCTAATAAGGGCTGAGCTTTTTGCTGCGTATAAAAAAAACCGCTCCTTTGGAGCGGTTTTTTTTTGCCTTCATTAAAACCGGTAAACCTGGGGTCTGACCCGCAGGGTCAGACCCTGTCTGCGCGGCGGCTGGAGGTGTTGGTTCTAGGTCTTTGGCCTTCTGTGAAGATCAACGGCGCACAACCCAACCCAGGGCTTTGAGACCGTAGGGGGTCTGACCCTGTGGGTCAGACCCCGATTTGCCGGTTTTACCAGATGATCACACGGTCCTTCGGCGCCAGGTACATCTTATCGCCTTTCTTCACCCCAAACGCGTCGTAGAACCCCGGCTGGTTGCGCAGGGTGCCATTGGCGCGGAATTCTTCCGGCGAGTGCGGGTCGGTCGTAACCTGACGGATCAGTGCTGCGTCGCGCGACTTGGCGCGCCATGCTTGCGCCCAGCCCTGGTAGAAGCGCTGTTCGCCGGTAAAGCCGTCGATCACCGGCGCCGGCTTGCCGCCCAGCGACAGCTTGTAGGCCTTGTACGCAATCGCCAGGCCGGAGTTGTCGGCAATGTTCTCGCCCAGCGTCAGCTCGCCATTGACCTTGTAGCCTTTGACCGGGCTGAAGGCACCATACTGCTTGACCAGCATCTGCGTCTTGGCCTTGAAGTTGGCGTGATCGCGCTTGGTCCACCAGTCGCGCAGGTTGCCGTCGCCGTCGTACTGCGCGCCCTGGTCGTCGAAGCCGTGCGAGATCTCGTGGCCGATGACGGCGCCAATGGCACCGTAGTTGACCGCGTCGTCGGCATTGGCATCGAAGAATGGCGGCTGCAGGATGGCGGCCGGGAACACGATCTCGTTCAATTCAGGGTTGTAGTAGGCGTTGACGGTTTGCGGCGTCATGCCCCATTCATCGCGGTCGATCGGCTTGCCCAGCTTGTCCAGCTGCTTCTGCACCGCGAACTCGGTGGCGCGGTTCACGTTGCCTACCAGGTCGTTGCGGTCGATGTTCAGCGCACTGTAGTCGCGCCATTTGTTCGGGTAGCCGATTTTCGGCGCGAACTTGGCGAGCTTGGTTTGCGCTTCCTGCTTGGTCTTGGCGCTCATCCAGGGCAGCTTGTCGATGCTGTCTTTGTAGGCCACCAGCAGGTTCTTCACCAGTTCTTCCATGCGTGCCTTGTTGGCGGCCGGGAAGTGCTGCTCGACGTAGACCTTGCCGATGCTTTCACCCAGCGCCTCTTCCGTGGCGGACACGCCGCGCTTCCAGCGTGGGCGCATTTCGGTGGCGCCGCCCAGTTGCTTGCCGTAGAACTCGAAGTTGGTTTCGACGAAGTCTTTCGACAGGAACGGTGCGTTGGCGCGGATGACGTTCCAGGCAAAGTAGTGCTTGAGGGTGTCGAGCGGGGTTTCGGCCAGCAGCTTGTCCAGCGCTTTCAGGTAGCTTGGCTGGCTGACGATCACGTAGTCGACTTTGCCGGCGATGCCCAGGCCGCTCAGGTAGGTGTTCCAGTCATAGTGCGGCATCAGTTCGCCCAGCTTGGCGACCGGTACCTTGTTGTAAGCCTTGACCGGGTCGCGCAGCTCGACCTTGGTCCAGTGCAGTTGGGCGATTTTGGTCTCGAAGGCGACGATAGCCTTGGCGTTGGCGACGGCATTGGTGTCGCCGGCCAGCGCCAGCATTTTTTCGACGGTGGCCTGGTACTTGGCCCGGGTCTCGGCCATCTTGGCGTCGTCTTTTTTCAGGTAGTAGTCGCGGTCAGGCATGCCCAGGCCGGACTGCACGAAGTCCACCACGTATTTGGTGGAGTCCTTGTTGTCCTGGTGGACACCCATGTCCATCGGCGCCGCGAAGTTGTGGCGGTTGTGGTACGCGAACAGGGCCGGTAACTGCTTCTTGTCGCTCAGGGCGGCGATGCGTGCCAGTTCAGGCTGGATTGGCGCGGCACCCAGTTGTTCGAGGCGGGCTTCGTCCATGAAGGAGGCGTAGAAGTCGCCGATGCGTTTCTTGTCGGCCGTATCGGCGTTCTGCGCGGAGTCTTCGATGATCTTGCGCAGTTGCGGCTGGATGTCTTCGAACAGTTTTTCGAACACGCCCCAGCTGGACATTTCGGCGGGGATTTCGGCTGTCGCGAGCCATTTGCCGTTCAGGTGCTTGAAGAAGTCGTCTTGTGCACGGACGGCGGGGTCGATGTATTGCAGTTCGATGCCGGATTTGTCGGCGGCGCTGGCGATTGTTGCCAGCAGCGCTGTGGCGGCGGCGAGCAGGTGTTTTTTCATTGGGGGTCCTTTAGAACCGGGAGAGCGGTGTCAGACCCGCAGGGTCTGACACCCGATACGCGGCAGTCGCGGGCCGGTGTCTGACCCTGCGGGTCAGACACCGGGGTACCGGTTTTTACCAGATGATCGCGCGGTCTTTTGGCGCCAGGTACAGCTTGTCGCCGTCTTTCAGGCCGAAGGCTTCGTAGAAGCCTGGCTGGTTACGCAGGGTGCCGTTGGTGCGGAATGGGCCTGGCGAGTGCGGGTCGGCTTTGATGCGCGAGATCAGCGCCGCATCGCGGTACTTGGTGCGCCATACCTGCGCCCAACCCATGTAAAAGCGCTGGTCGCCGGTGAAGCCGTCGATCACAGGCGCCTTCTTGCCCTTCAGCGACAGCTTGTAAGCCTTGTAGGCCACGGCCAGGCCGGAGTTGTCGCCGATGTTCTCGCCCAGCGTCAGCTCGCCATTGACCTTGTAGCCTGGCAGCGCTTCGAATTCGCCGTACTGCTTGACCAGGATGCCGGTGCGCTCCTTGAAGCGCTTGCCGTCTTCCTCGGTCCACCAGTTGCGCAGGTTGCCGTCGCCGTCGAACTGCGAGCCCTGGTCGTCGAAACCGTGCGAGATTTCGTGGCCGATCACGGCGCCGATGCCGCCGTAGTTGACCGCGTCGTCAGCCTTCATGTCGAAGAACGGCGGCTGCAGGATGGCGGCCGGGAACACGATCTCGTTCATTTCCGGGTTGTAGTACGCGTTGATCTGCTGCGGTGGCATCAGCCATTCGTCGCGGTCGATCGGCTTGCCCAGCTTGTTGATATTGCGTTCGTGTTCGAACTGGCTGGAGCGGATCACGTTGCCCACCAGGTCGTCGCGCTTGATTTCCAGCGCGCTGTAGTCACGCCACTTGTTCGGGTAGCCGATCTTGGTGGTGAACTTGGCCAGCTTGGCGTGGGCTTCCTTGCGGGTGGCAGGACCCATCCACTCCAGGGTGTCGATGCTTTGCTTGAAGGCCAGCAGCAGGTTTTTCACCAGCTTCTCCATGCGGGCCTTGGCTTCCGGCGGGAAGTGCTTGGCGACGTACAGTTTGCCGACCGCTTCGCCCATCGAGCCTTCGGTCAGGGATACGGCGCGCTTCCAGCGCGGGCGCAGTTCGGTGGCGCCGCTCAGGGTGGTGCCGTAGAACGAGAAGTTCTCGTCAACGAAGGCTTTGGACAGCTCTGGCGAGAAGGTGGCCAGCAGACGGTAGTCCATGTATGCCTTCCAGTCCTCCATCGGCACTTCGGCGATCACTTTGTCCAGCGCCTGCAGGTAGGTTGGCTGGCTGACGATCACGTCCTTCACCTTGCCTTTGATATGCACGCCTTCCATCCAGGTGTCGAAGTCGAAGCCTGGCATCAGCTCTTTCAGCTTGGCGATCTCGTATTTGTTGTAGGCCTTGACCGGATCACGCAGCTCGACCTTGGTCCACTGGATTTGCGCGATGCGGGTCTCGACGTTGACCACGGCCTTTGCGGTGGCGGCGGCGTTCTTGTCGCCGGCCAGGGCCATCATCTTGGCCACGTGGGTTTCAAACTTGGCCAGGGTGTCCGCCAGCTTGGTGTCGTCTTTTTTCAGGTAGTAGTCGCGGTCAGGCATCGACAGGCCGGACTGGGACAGGTCGGCCACGTAGCGGGTCGAGTCCTTGTTGTCCTGGTGGATGCCGACGTCGAACGGGCTGCTCACGCCCATGCGCGAGAAGTGCGCGAACTGGGCGGCCAGCTGCTTCTTGTCGTTCAGGGCGGCGATGCGGGCGCGCTCGCCGGCCAGCGGGGTAATGCCCAGTTGTTCGGCGCGGGCTTCGTCCATCATGGAAGCGTACATGTCGCCTACGCGCTTGGCATCGGCGTTGCCGCCTTTGGCGGCCGCTTCTTCGATCAGGGTGCGCAGTTGCGCCTGGACCGTGTCGGATAGTTGCACGAAGGTGCCCCAGGTGGAACGCTCGGCGGGGATTTCGGTGTTCTTCAGCCAGGTGCCGTTCTGGTGCTGGTAGAAGTCGTCCTGGGCACGGACAGTCTTGTCCATGTTGGCGGTTTCGATGCCGGATTTCTGTGCAGGCTTGCCGGCCGCGATGGCGGCGTTTGCAGCGAAGAGGCCGATGATGACGGCGCTCAGGATCTTGCGTTTCAAGGTTACCC
>JBCNOX010000394.1:0-5354 GCA_039593645.1 Pseudoduganella sp. | reverse complement strand
ACCGGACCGTCGTCGAAGGTCAGCACCACCTCGCCTTTCTGCAAGGGCAGCGGCCCGTGCTGGACCTTGCCATAGGCCGCGAACTCGCGCTTGAGTGTCAGGGTGCGGGACGTGCCGAGGGAGTCCGCAGGACAGGCCATTGCGGCCAAGGGGGCGGCCAGGCTTGCGCACAGCAGCAGGGAAAGAGAGTATTGCTTCATATGTACCTCAAAGTTTCAGGAACCAGCGGCGCCGGTAACAGGCCCACAGCACCAGGAACTGCAGCAGCAGGTAGATGAGGCCGAAGGTGAACGAGGCGGCGTAGGGATCGAGCACGCGGCTCAAGGCGTCCTGCCCGACGATGCGGACAGATGCCGGGGCGGTGCCGGCCACGCTCCAGCTATAGTCAAGCAGTGGGGCGACGAGGAAGCTGGTGATATAAGCCAGCAGGGGATTGGCGCCATAGACCTGCAAGGGGAACAGGATCTGGCCAGACCTCGGGGTGCCTTCGAGTATCGTGAACGTGCACAGGAGGACCAGGGAGAAGCCGGCGCTGAACAGCGCGAATGTCGCAGTATAGATATTCTTGATGATCGGGCAGATCCCGTCCAGCGCCATCGCCGCCACCATCAGCAGCACGCCGCTCGCGAAGGCGGCGAGCGCGGGGCGCTTCACCTTGCCGCTCATGTGGGCTAGACCGGCCAGCACCCCGATCAGGATGCTGGCGCTGCTGGTCCAGGAGTTGAGCAGGCCATCCGGATCGAACACGACCTTGCCTTCCACTGGCCACCAGATGAACATGTGCGGAACGGTGAACAGCTGGCGGTCGATATAGGCAGGCCAGCTGCCGATCGGGTCGAAGCGTGGCGCGCCGAAGCCGGGCACCGGCACGTAATACAGCAAGGCCCAGTGGGAAATGAGAATCAAAGCCGTCGCCGCGCCGATCAGGCGTGCGTCGAAGCTTGCCTCGCTACTGGCCGTGCGCCGGATTGCCAGCAGGACGATGGGCAGCGCCAGGGCGAAGGCCAGGCCGATCTTCTGCAGCACGCCGGGAATGCGCAGGTGGGCAAGGTCGAAGCCAGGATAGCCATTCAGGAACAGCCCGATCGCGACAAGCATCGCCGCGCGCCATAGGCCGTGCCGCAGGAGTGCCGCTTTCGACTGGCCTGCCGATATCCGGTGCGACAATGAATATGGCAGCGCCGCTCCGATGCAGAACAGGAAGGCCGGCGCCACCATGTCGATCAGGCTGACGCCTTCCCATTTTGCATGAACCATCCAGGCGTATTGCTTGTCCCATGCCCCCGGCGTGAGATTGAACAGCATGCCAATGATGCTAAGGCCGCGCAGCCAGTCGAGCGCCTGCCAGCGCGCCGCCGTCGTTTTGGTCATCATTCCTCTTTCAAGTATTGCCAGTCGACTGCGTCGGCTGCAGGGCCGGCGCTGGCTTCCACCCGGTTGCCGCCTGGCGCCAATTGCACTTGCCAGGTGGCGACGCGGCCGACGACGGGCCGCTCGCCCAGGTCGATGCCGTTCAGGCGCAGCCTGGCGCTGGGCTGGTTGCTATACACCTTGATTTGGGCATCGGCAGCGGTGCGGCGCGTGTGGCGGCGCGAAGTGATGTAGACCATGGGCTGCTTGCTCCAGTTGGCTTGGTACCAGTAGTACGCATCCTTCTTCACCTGGCGGTCGAAGCTCACCAGTCCCTTGTCGTTGAAACCAGGGGTATCGCCTTCATTGCGTCCGGCCGATGGAAAGTCAAAGCCGACCCACACGAAAGTTGACCACAACCACGGCCGCTCGGACAACTGGCGCCATGCCGCCTCGTGGTACAGGACCTGGTACTGCTCCGGGTGCCAGCGTCCGGCAGGTAGTGGGCGGCGCGGCGGGTCCTCCTGCTGCAATACGCTGGCGCCGGCCCCGTACTCGCTCACCGACTGCGGCGTGGTTGGGCGCTTTGCGTGGTTCGCGTCCAGGAATGGGCCAAGGTCGCCAAACTGTCCTTCATACCAGCCGAAATAGACGTTGGAACCAACGGCATCGGTATGCGAAGCCTGCGCGCCATCGATCGGGCCGCAGCAATTGGCGTAGACGGTCGGGCGGGACGAATCCTCCTGCCGCGCCAGTCGCTGCAGCGAGGACAGGACATGGGCACTGGCCGCATCGCTCTGGTAAATCTCGTTGCCCAGGCCCCATACCATCACCGACGGGTGGTTGCTGTTCTGGCGCACCAGTTCGCGCAGTTGCTGCGCGCTGTTGGCGAGGAAGGTTTCAGACCCGTTGACGGCCGCCGTCAGTGGCAGCTCGGTCCAGACCAGCCATCCGGCACGGTCGGCCAGGTCGTAAGCACGCTGCGGATGCTGGTAATGCGCGAAGCGCAGGCCGGTTACGCCGAGTTCGGACAGGATGCGGTAGTCGGCATCGATGTCGTCGTCGGTGGCGGCGATCCCTTTGCCTGGCGTTGTGGTCTGGTGCACGTTGACGCCATGCACGTTGTAGCTCTCGCCGTTCAGCAGCAAGCCGCGCTGCGGATCGAGCCGGATGTCGCGGATGCCAACCGGGAATGAGAGCCGGTCTGCCTCGACTGCTTTGCCGCCATCGACGGCCAGTTCGGCTTCGCTGGTATAGAGGTAGGGGGCGTTGACGCCGTGCCACAAGTGCGGCGCAGGCAGTGCGCCTGCAAACGTCACTTCCGCATTGCTGCGGGCGGCAATGGCCAGTTTTTTCTGCGCTGTGGCAACCACCCGTTGGCCTGCATCGCGCAAACGTACCGTGACGACTGCGTTCACGGCGCGATCGCGGTCGTTGCGAACGCGGGCGGTCCATGCCAGCGTGGCGCTGCGCGGCGATATGTCGGAAGCCTGGAAATACACCCCGGGCCCGCCATGATCGAGCATGTCGAAATGGACATCGTTCGTTGTGACCAGGCGAACAGGCCGATACAAGCCGCCATGCATCGTGTAGTCGCCTGCCAGCGGCGCCAGCGCCGGATCCGCGCCGTTATCGACGAGAACCGCGATGTCGTTGTCGCCGGCCTCCAGCAATTCAGTTATATCGAAACGGAACCGCGCGAACCCTCCGGCATGCCGGCCTGCCGGGCGGCCATTGACCCAGGCTTGCGCGACAAAGGCCGCGCCGTCGAATTCGAGAAAATGCCGCCTTGCGTCGCGCTTTTGCGACATATGAAGCGTGCGGCGATACCACGATGGTCCCCGGTAGGCATCGAAACTGTGGGGCAGGGTGACCGACTGCCAGCCATGGTCGCCTGTCTTGTGAAAAGTCCATCCAGCGTCCAGCGCAAGCGATTGGCGCCCTTGCGCCAAGGCTGCGGGCGTCGCCAGCAAGGCAAGGCAAAACCATAACGTGATTTTATTCATAAGTGTCGCATTCTCCACGCCTGCACGGTGCACTTCAATGCCCCTGCTAGATTTCATTGAGTGCATTGGTGTTTTTCACAATTGCGCCAGTCCGGGCCCGCCTTGCAAAATCCCATCGCATAAGGAGTCGATCCAACGCAGATCGCACATGGAGACGGGATGAATACTGCATACAAGCGCATCGTGGTCGTTGGTGGCGGTTCCGCTGGATGGATGGCGGCAATCGCAATGGCTACCGCGCTGCCTGCCAGCTCGGTGGAGCTGGTCGAATCGGAAGAAATCGGGATCGTCGGCGTCGGTGAAGCGACCTTCCCGTCGATCCGCACTTTCCACAAGCTGCTGGGCATCGACGAAGCGCAGTTCCTGCGCGCCACCAACGGCACCTATAAACTGGGCATCGAGTTCTGCGACTGGCGGACGGTTGGTGAGAACTACTTTCACACCTTTGGCGATATCGGCGGCTTGAGCGGGCCGCGCTCACTCTGGGGGCAGTACCGCCGCGTCGGCGAGGCCGGCCTTGGCGCGCTGGGAGAGCAATGCCTGCCCAGCGTGATGGCGCGGGAAGGGCGCTTCCAGCTGGCGGCATCGGAAGAGCAGATGCAGTTCAGCTACGCATACCATTTCGACGCCATGCTGTACGCCACTTTCCTGCGCGAGTTGGCGCTGAAGCGCGGCGCGCGGCGCACCGAAGGGCGCATCGTGCATGTGGCGCGGGCTGCGGATGGCGGCGTCTCACAACTGAAGCTGGAGGATGGCCGCGTGGTCGAGGGCGACCTGTTCGTCGACTGCTCCGGCTTTGCTTCGCTGCTGCTTGGGCGTACGCTGGAAGAGCGTTTCGTGGACTTTGGCCGCTGGCTGCCGGTGGACCGCGCCTGGGCCTGTCCTTGCGAGCGCAGCGGGCCGGAACTGGCCCCGTACACGCGTGCCACGGCGCTGGAAGCCGGCTGGGCATGGCGCATCCCGCTGCGCAACCGCACCGGCCATGGCCATGTGTTCTCCAGCCGCTACATCGACGAGGAACGGGCCCGCGAACAATTGATGCAGCAGCTCGATGGGGAGCCGGTGGCGGAACCGCGCCTGTTGCGCTTTGCAACCGGCCACCGCCAGCGCTTCTGGGTCCGAAACGTGGTTGCGCTGGGCCTCTCCTCGGGTTTCCTGGAGCCGCTGGAATCAACCAGTATCTTCCTGGTGCAGAGCGGCCTGGGACGCTTGATCGAGATGCTGCTGCCGGGCGCACGGCCCGCGCTGGCGGAGATCGCGGCCTACAACACCGGCATGCTGCGCCAGTTCGAGCGCATACGCGACTTCATCATCCTGCACTACTGCCTGACGGCGCGCCGCGACAGCCAGTTGTGGCGCGACATGGCGGGCATGGAGCTGCCGGAAACGCTGGCCTTCAAGATTCATGCATGGCGCCAGTCCGGGACCCTGCACCAGTACGACGAGGAGGGCTTCGATGCCACCAGCTGGCTGGCGATCCACGCCGGCATGGGGCACTGGCCCGAGCGCGCCGACCCTTCGCTGCGCGATATTTCACACGACGACGCCTTGCGCGCCCTGCGCTTCCGGCGCGACAGCATCGCCGCTACTGTGGCAGCCATGCCCACCCACCAGGATTACCTGCAAAGCGTGCTCGCACGTTAGCCATAGGAAGTTTGATGAAACGACGAGACTTATTGAAGCATATGGGAGCCGCCGTACCTGCAGCCGCAATGTCCGGCGTAGCGCGCGCCGCAGCCGACACCCTGGCGCCTGGCGCAACGACCCCGATCGCCTCCGGCCCGTTCAGGCCGGAATGGGAATCCCTGGAAAAGTACCAGGTGCCCGATTGGTTCCGCAACGCCAAGTTCGGCATATGGGCGCACTGGGGCCCGCAATGCGCACCGGAATTCGGCGACTGGTACGGGCGCCTGATGTACGAGGAGGGCAGCGATGCCTATCGCAATCACCTGAAGAAATACGGCCACCCGTCCAAGGTCGGCTTCAAGGACGTGATTC
>JBCNOX010000393.1:0-5354 GCA_039593645.1 Pseudoduganella sp. | reverse complement strand
TGCGCGGCAAGCGCATTGCCATTGCCGGCATGGGCGGGGTGGGCGCGATCCACCTGCTGACCCTGGCCCGGCTCGGCGTCGGCTCCTTCCACGTCGCCGATTTCGACTGCTACGATATCCCCAACCTCAACCGGCAGGCCGCCGCCTTCATGTCGACCATGGGCCAGCCCAAGGTCGACGTGGCGGCGCGCATGGCGCAGGACATCAATCCGCAAATCGACATACGCCAGTTCGGCGACGGCGTGAACAGTGCCAATGTCGGCGACTTCCTGGACGGCGTCGACCTGTATGTCGACGGCCTGGACTTTTACGCCTTTGCCGCGCGCACCCTGGTCTACGGCCACTGCGCCGCGCAGCGCATCCCCGCCACCATGGCCGCGCCGCTGGGGATGGGCGCCTCCTGCCTGAATTTCCTTCCGGGCCAGATGAGCTTTGAGGATTACTTCCAGTGGGGCGACCTGCCGGAAGTGGAGAAAGCCTTGCGCTTCCTGGTCGGGCTGGCGCCCGCCAGCCTGCACCGCGGCTACCTGGTCTGGCCGCAGGGCGTCGACCTGGCGCAGCGCCGCGGTCCCTCCACCAGCATGGGCTGCCAGCTGTGCGCCGGCATTGCCGCCACCCAGGCGCTGAAAATCCTGCTGGGACGCGGTAAAGTGCTTACCGCGCCCCACGGCTTCCAGTACGACGCCTACGAGAATAAATATGTGACCACCTGGCGCCCGGGCGGCAACCGCAACCCGCTGCAGCGCCTGGCAATGGCCCTGGCGCGCCGCAAATTCGTCGGCACCGCTCCTCCCCGCGCCGGCTGACAGGGGTGCGCGGCTGCCCGCCGTTTCCCGCTACATTCCCGTGTCGCCGCCTGATCCATGCCGAATTATCGATTTGGCATGATTGACATCAAATCAATGCTTGACCAGGCGCAAAGAAATTCCCTTGAAAAGGGTTAATGTCGTCCCTATAATTGTTGGCACTCGTTAGCCGAGAGTGCTAACAACTGTCAATAAACCGAGTAAAAGGAGTTTTGTATGAACCTTCGCCCTTTGCATGATCGCGTCATCGTCAAACGCCTGGACCAGGAAACCAAGACCGCGTCCGGCCTGATCATCCCTGATGCAGCCGCTGAAAAGCCGGACCAGGGTGAAGTGCTGGCAGTTGGCAACGGCAAAGTTGCTGACAACGGCACCGTGCGTGCTCTGGAAGTGAAAGTGGGCGACCGCGTTCTGTTCGGCAAATACGCCGGCCAAGCCGTCAAGGTAGACGGCCAGGAACTGCTGGTAATGCGCGAAGAAGACATCATGGCCGTGGTTCAGAAGTAATCACCGCCCCCTAGATATACAGAATTCAGGAGAAATCAAACATGGCAGCTAAAGAAGTCATTTTCGGCGATTCCGCCCGTGCCAAGATGGTCGAAGGCGTGAACATCCTCGCCAACGCAGTTAAAGTCACCCTGGGCCCGAAAGGCCGCAACGTGGTGCTGGAGCGCTCCTTCGGCGCCCCTACCGTCACCAAGGACGGCGTTTCGGTCGCCAAAGAGATCGAACTGAAAGACAAGCTGATGAACATGGGCGCGCAGATGGTCAAGGAAGTCGCTTCCAAGACCTCCGACAACGCCGGTGACGGTACCACCACCGCAACCGTGCTGGCCCAGGCGATCGTCCGCGAAGGCATGAAGTACGTTGCTGCCGGCATGAACCCAATGGACCTGAAGCGCGGCATCGACAAGGCAGTTGCTGCCACCGTCGAGCAGCTGAAGGCCATCGCCAAGCCATGCACCACCTCCAAGGAAATCGCCCAGGTTGGCGCGATCTCCGCCAACTCGGACACTTCGATCGGCGAGCGTATCGCTGAAGCGATGGAAAAAGTGGGCAAGGAAGGCGTCATCACCGTGGAAGACGGCAAATCCCTGCACGACGAGCTGGACATCGTGGAAGGCATGCAGTTCGACCGCGGCTACCTGTCCCCATACTTCATCAACAACCAGGAAAAGCAAGTTGCCGTCCTGGAGAACCCATTCGTCCTGCTGTGCGACAAGAAGATCTCCAACATCCGCGACCTGCTGCCAGTACTGGAGCAAGTTGCCAAGGCCGGCCGTCCACTGCTGATCATCGCTGAAGACATCGAAGGGGAAGCACTGGCGACCCTGGTGGTCAACAACATCCGCGGCATCCTGAAGACCTGCGCAGTGAAAGCTCCTGGCTTCGGCGACCGTCGCAAGGCCATGCTGGAAGACATCGCTATCCTGACCGGCGGCCAGGTAGTTGCTGAAGAAGTCGGCCTGACCCTGGAAAAAGCCACCCTGGCGGAACTGGGCCAAGCCAAGCGTATCGAAGTGGGCAAGGAAAACACCATCGTCATCGACGGCGCAGGCGAAGCTTCCGCAATCGAAGGCCGCGTGGCACAGATCCGCACCCAGATCGAAGGCGCAACCTCGGACTACGACCGCGAAAAGCTGCAAGAGCGCGTGGCCAAGCTGGCCGGCGGCGTTGCCGTGATCAAGGTTGGCGCAGCCACCGAAGTCGAAATGAAAGAGAAGAAGGCACGCGTTGAAGACGCACTGCACGCAACCCGCGCAGCTGTGGAAGAAGGCATTGTGCCAGGCGGCGGCGTAGCCCTGCTGCGTGCACGTTCTGCCCTGTCGGTGAAAGGCGACAACGCCGACCAGGAAGCAGGCATCAAGATCGTGCTGCGCGCAATGGAAGAGCCACTGCGCATGATCGTCACCAACGCCGGCGAAGAAGCTTCGGTGGTTGTGAACGCGGTGCTGGCTGGTTCCGGCAACCACGGCTACAACGCTGCCAACGGCACCTACGGCGACATGGTTGAAATGGGCGTGCTGGACCCAGCCAAGGTAACCCGTTCCGCTCTGCAGAACGCAGCGTCCATCGCTGGCCTGATGCTGACCACCGACTGCATGGTTGCTGAAGTCGTAGAAGACAAGCCAGCCGGCGGCATGGGCGGTATGGGTGGCATGGGCGGCATGGGTGGCATGGACGGCATGATGTAATCTGCCGGCTCCCCGAGCTGCAAAAAAGCCCACCTGCCAGAACGCGGCCTCGGCCGCGCTCTGTGCGGGTGGGCTTTTTTTTATCCGTGCTACAATGCAATAACTTTTGCGCAACATTCATTTAATTCCGACAATATGAAGAAACTTCTGACCGCCGTCTTGCTGTTTGCTGCCGGCACCGCTTACGCAGGCCCGATCCAGCTGGTCACCAATGGCAGCTTTGAAAAGAATCGCATTGCCGCTGGTTCCTGGACCATCAAGTCGGCGCTGGACGGATGGAACGTTGGCCCGAAAGGCGTTGAAGTGCGCAATAGCGTGGCCGGTACGGCCCAGGACGGCAGCAACTTCCTGGAGCTGGACTCCTCGGCGAACAGCTGGATCAGCCAGACCATCGATACCGTAGCCGGCGGCAAGTATGACCTGTCCTTCTACTACTCCCCGCGTGAAAAGACCGCAGCTGCCACCAACGGCATCGACGTGCTGTGGAACGGCAATCTGCTGAAGCACGTCGAGCAGGACAACTTCAGCTCGAAGACTAATTGGTTCAAGATTGAGTTGTCGATGTTTGCCGTTGGCAGCCTGTCGAACCTGAGCTTCAAGGCTTCCGGTGTCAGCGACAGCATCGGTGGTTCGCTCGATAACGTCTCGCTGACTGCCGCGGTTCCGGAGCCGGCAACCGTCGCCTCCATGCTGCTCGGCCTGGGCATGATGGGCTTTGCCCTGCGTCGCCGCAAGCAGTAAGCGTCCACTCGCCCCCACCGCAAGCCTGCCAGGTTTACGCCTCGCAGGCTTTTTCGTCAGCAGGGCATGGGTTTGCGGACTCTCAGTGGCCTGCGCGCTGACATTTATCTGTTAGTATTGGCGCACTTTCACCGCAGGGATGTGCAACACATGTCTTCTTCCCGTAAATCCGCCATCGCCGGCGCAATAGCCGGTTTCCTGGTTGCTGGTGCCGGCGGCTGGTACGTCTCCCATCACAACGCAAACTTGGCAGTCGCGCCGGTGGCCGTCGCCGCGGCTGCCCCTGCTCCAGCAACGAAGGCAAATGTGAGCCGCGACCAGGCGGTTGAAAAGCTCATGGCATTGCCGGAGCTGAAGCGCCTGGCCGACGCTATCGAAAAGCGCAGCGGCGGCGAGCGCCATGGCGCGCTGCTCGAAACCGATCCGGCACCGCGCGACGTGAAAGGCAGCCCGTACTACCAACTCATCTTCGTCGAAAACGGCGACGACATGGCGCAAGCGGTAGCCAGCTTCCTGGTCTCGCATGTGAACGGCGAAATCCTCGTAGAAGACGATATCAGCGGCGAGCTGATGTCGCTCGATCAATGGCGCAAAGGCCTGAAGGACTAAACCATGTACACCCTCTATTACGGCAAAGGCGCGGCCAGCCTGGCGATCCACGCGGCGCTGAAAGAGATCGGCGTACCTTATGAGCTGGTCGCAATCGACCTCGAAGCAGGCCAGCAGCGCAGCCCGGAATACCTGCGCATCAACCCTCAGGGCAAGGTCCCTACCCTGCTCATCGACGGCAAGGCTTTCACCGAATCGGCAGCCTTGATGATGATGCTGGCCGAGCGCCACCCGCAAGCGAACCTGGCTCCTCCCGCCGGTTCGCTGGCACGAGCCGAATGGTATGAGTTGATCGTGACGATGGCGAACAACCTTGGCAACAACTTCCGCCTCTGGTTCTATCCGTCCGACATCGGTGGCACGAATGAAGACAGCGCGCTGCGCAGCGCAATCCAGCAGCGCATCGAAACAACGTGGGAAGCACTCGATGCGCGCCTGGTCAAGAGCGGCCCTTACCTGCTGGGTGAAACGTTCTCCGGCGCGGACCTGATGCTGACCATGTACATGCGCTGGTCGCGTAATATGCCGCGTCCCGCAACTGCCTGGCCCGCATTGCAAAAATATGCCGACATGATGCGCGCCCGCCCGAGCTGGCGCCACATTACGGAAGTAGAAGCACTCACTGGATGGTAAAAGATGTTCAAGAAGTTGTTTGCGGCGTTCAACGCCAAATCGAAGACCCGCGCTGACGCGCCATACCGCACGGAAGAATTAAACACCGTCCACAAGATGCTGTTCGCCGACGATGCCGGCCAGCTATTTGGCGACGCCCCTGATGCGCGCGTGGTGCAAGCCATCGCACAGGACGCCAATGAAGAATCGCGCGTGCGCCTGCTGGCCGCGCAATGGCTGCGGGCCAACGGCCATGCTCCTGCCGCGCCGGAAGTGCTGGGCGTGGTGATCGAAGTGCCGCTGGACGGCAGCATGGATACCCTGGCCGCCTACGCTGACGGGCGTGTGCGCTATATCAACCAGACCGGCCGCACCCCCGTTTTCGAAGGCG
>JBCNOX010000392.1:0-5356 GCA_039593645.1 Pseudoduganella sp. | reverse complement strand
CTTCGCGCTCGAGCAAGCCGACGCGGCGCAGGATCAGGGCCCGTACGATGCGCTCGCCGAGTTCCGCTTCGGCGATCACCAAGGCGCGCAGGTTTTCCGGCGACACTTCCAGGACTTCGACGTCGTCCTTGGCGGTGGCGTTGACCAGGGAAGGGCGACCAGACAGCTGCGAGACCTCGGCAGTGAATTCGCCGGGTCCATGCTCGGCCAGCAATTCGGTATTGCCCAAACCGTCGTATTTGCAAATGGTGACCGTGCCCTTCAGCGTAATGAGCATGCCGAAGCAGGTATGTCCCGCTTCCAGGATGCGCACGCCGCGCGCGTATTGCCGCACTGTGCCGAAACGGTGCAGGCGCTTGATCTCCTGCTCAGTCAGCACCGGGTTGAACTGGTGCCGGCGGCCTTCCATGGTGGATGGAATGGAGATGACTTCGGTGTCGCTCATGGGAAAGCTCCTCTGGTAATGGATGTAGTTTAATGCAATTCATCCAGCCTGCTATGATTTGCCATGACCTTTACCATCCGGCCGCTGCATCCTGAAGAATTGGCCGCCTTCTTCCATTACCTGAACGACCATCTGCTCGATAATGGGCGCGATGGCGCCCCTTTGTTCCAGCCCATGTCGCGCACCAGCGCCGGCTTCCCGCCGGAAAAGGTGAATGGCTTCAGCACCGGTCTGCATGCCGATTTCGGCCAGCAAGGCTGGCGCCGGGTCTGGGTCGCATTGCGCGAGGGCGAAATCATCGGCCATGTCGACCTGCGTTCGCGCCCGGAGGCGGCGGCGCGCCACCGCTGCCTGCTGGGCATGGGCGTGCACCGCGCCGTGCGCCGCAGCGGCCTTGGCGCCGCCCTGGTCAAGACGGCTGCCGCCTGGGCGATCGAGCGGGGCCTGGAGTGGGTCGACCTGGAGGTCTTGTCAGGCAACGCCCCGGCCCGCGCCCTGTACCAGAAGTGCGGTTTCGTGCAGACTGGCGAGATTCCGGACCTGTTCCGGATCGATGGCGAAAGCCTGGGCTATGTCTTCATGTCCCTGCACCTCGCCGCCGAAGCGGATAAAATGGCCGTTTGACAGAACAATACATAGCAGGAACCATGGGATACAAGACAATCGCCGATACCATCGGTAACACGCCGCTGGTGCAGCTGGTGCGCATTCCTGGCGCTGAAGCAGCCGCGCGCGGCAACATCATCCTCGGCAAGCTGGAAGGCGACAATCCGGCCGGTTCGGTCAAGGACCGCGCCGCCATGTCGATGCTGCGCCGCGCCGAAGAACGTGGCCAGATCAAGCCGGGCGACACCCTGATCGAAGCGACCAGCGGCAACACCGGCATCGCGCTGGCCATGGCGGCCGCCATTCGCGGCTACAAGATGATCCTGCTGATGCCGGAGAACCTGAGCGAAGAGCGCCGCATGAGCATGGCCGCCTATGGCGCCAACATCATCCTGACGCCGAAAACGGGCGGCATGGAATACGCACGCGACCTGGCCGAGCAGATGCAAAAAGACGGCAAGGGCATCATCCTCGACCAGTTTGCCAACGGCGACAATCCGCGCGCCCACTATGAAGGCACCGGTCCGGAAATCTGGCGCGATACCGAAGGCCGCGTGACGCACTTCGTGTCTGCCATGGGTACCACCGGCACCATCATGGGCGTGTCGCAGTACCTCAAGGAGCAGAACGAGAACATCCGCATCATCGGCGCCCAGCCGGAAGAGGGCTCGTCGATCCCGGGCATCCGCAAGTGGCCGGAAGCCTACCTGCCGAAGATTTACGACAAGGCGCGCGTGGACCAGGTGGAATACGTGTCGCAGGCAGCGGCGGAACGCATGGCGCGCCGGTTGGCTGCTGAAGAGGGCATTTTCTGCGGGATTTCGGCAGCGGGTGCCTGTGAGATTGCGCTGCGCATTTCGCAGCAAGTGGAAAACGCGACGATCGTGTTCATCGTCTGCGATCGCGGCGACCGCTATCTGTCCACCGGGGTATTCCCGGCTTAAGCAAAGCGCCGCTTACCCTCCCCGGGCGGGGAGGGTGAAAACAAAAGCTGGAATCAGCCCTTGTTTTCGGTCGAGCTGCCGCCTGCGCCTTCTTTCGGCTTGAACTGCTTGTCGCTGATGCGGAACTTGTTACGGCGGTCGCCCATCAGGTAGCGCAGGTCACGGATGCTCAGGTCGGAAACCTCGTGCATGCGGATCAGCAGCGATGCGCCGACCGGCAGGCGGTGGTGGCGAATTTTGGAGATCACAGGCGGTGCGACTTCCAGAGCGCGCGACAGGGCCGCATCGTTCTTCAGGCGCAGGTTTTCGATCAGGGTGTCGAGCAGACGGTTCGGATTGTACTGCAGCAGATCATCGCCTTCCGACTCGTTGTTCATATCATTACCGACTTGGTTGGTCATGTCTTCTGTTCCTTCTCTAAAGTTGTCCTGCTAACGACCCAAATCCGGAAACGGATTCCTGTTTAACAAGTTTCATAATATATACACAATTGTACAACAGTGCGGTCAGCAGTACTTGCGTGCAACAAAAAATAGTATATTGCTCTCGAAACGCGTTGTCCTATCGCAACATTCTGAGAGAATTCTACCTGAATTTTTGTGTTAGGGTAATTCTATACTCTTGTATATCACACAAGTTACACGCAGTTACAAAGTTTCCTTCATTGAAAGCTTTACAGCGCGGCCGAGTTCGACCACAGACATGGCATAGAAATAACTTCGGTTGTACTTCGTGATTGAAAAGAAATTATTGCTGCCAACCCAGTATTCCGTCGGGTCGGAACCGTTCTGCAGGTCAACCAGGCCGTACAGGCCCGGCGGCAAATCGGTGTCCGGGTGCACGCCGGCGGCCAGCAGGTCTTCGCCGCTGTATTGGGCGTCCAGGCCGGTGCCCAGGTATTTTTCCCAGCCCCGCTCCGGTGACACGGTGGCCGGATAGGCCAGCCGCGCCGGATCGTCGCGCTTCCAGCCGTGCGCAACCAGGAAATTGGCCACGCTGCCAATCGCGTCGGCCGGCGAATTGCGCAAGTCGACCTTGCCGTCGCCGTCGAAGTCCACGCCCAGCTTATAGATATTGCTTGGCATGAATTGCGGCATGCCGATTGCGCCGGCGAAGGAGCCGGTCAGCGACAGCGGGTCGATGCCGGCCTGGCGCGAGGACACGATGGCGGCCTCCAGTTCGCCGCGGAAGAATTCCATGCGGGCCTCGCGGTTCGGCGTCAGCGGATACGAGAAGGCCAGCGTGGCCAGCACGTCGAGCACGCGGAACCGGCCCATGTCGCGGCCGTAGATAGTTTCCACGCCGATGATGCCGACGATGATTTCGGCCGGCACGCCGTACATCGCTTCGGCGCGCGCCAGCGCGTCGCGGTTGGCGGTCCAGAATTCGACGCCGGCATTGATGCGCTTCGGTTCGATGAAGCGGCTGCTGTAGGCTTGCCAGTTCTTCGGCTTGCCCGGCGGCGCGGGCTTCACCAGCTGCACCGCCGCATCGATATAGCGCAGTTCGAGGAACAGTTTTTCCGATTCGGCAATCGGCACGCCGTGCTTCACTTCCAGGTCGCCCATGAACTGCTGCACGTCCTTCCATTGGCCGAAGTTGACGAACTCGCCGCTGTAATCAAGCGCTGGTTTTTTGGGTGCTTTCTTGACCTTGGCCGGTTTGCGGACGGCGGCATCGGCAGCCGGCGCCAATGTCATGCCGAGGCAGGCCAGGGCCAGCACGGTGGTCGGGAATTTCTTTGAAAATCTCATCGGGATTGCTTCAGCAAGCTTTGCAGTCGTGCGACCGCGTTATTGGTTTGCGCCGCCGGTGCGCCATATTTGAGCGCGCCATACAGCTCCAGGAATCCTGTCATGGCAGCTATTTTCTCGCGAGGCAGGTTCAACTGCCGCACGCGTCCGGCCAGGCCCAATGGGCCTTCATCTGGCGCCTTGTCCAAGCCATGCCGCGCCAGTTGGCGGCAGAAGGCGAGGTAGGCCGCATCGACCGGGTCGCGGACGCGCCCGGTGCGACGGTATTTCATCAGCATCGCCAGTCCGGCGCACAGCGCCAGTGCAGCCAGCAGGCGCCAGTTGCCAAAGGCGGCCGCCAGTTCTTTCAGGAAGTCTTGCTGCCTGTTTGGATTGTAATCGAGGATCCATTGATTCCAAGCATTATTCATCGCGCTGAAGCCAAAACGCAGCTGGGACAGCCAGGAGTATTTGTCGCGCGCCAGCTCGGTTATGCCTTGCAATCCAAAAGGAACGTCGCGCGGCAAGGCTTGCGCCAGGCTGGTGCGGATGCGTTCCGGCGCCACGGCAGCAGTCGGATCGATGCGCGTCCAGCCGCGCTGCGGGCCCAGCCAGACTTCACTCCAGGCGTGGGCGTCGGACTGGCGAACCGTGTAATAGCCGTCAACCGGATTGCGTTCGCCGCCCAGGTAACCGGTGACCACGCGCGCCGGCAGGCCGGCCGCGCGCATCACATAGACGAAGGCGCCGGAATAGTGTTCGCAGAATCCCTGGCGCGTATCGAACAGGAACTGGTCGACTGAATCGCTGCCAAGCCGGGTAGGTTCCAGCGTGTACTCGAAGCCTTGGCGGAACATGTCGAGTACGGCGGCGATGGCGGCCTCGTCGCCGCGCTCGGCGCGCAGGGCCTGGATCTGCTCCGCATAGCGCAGCGTGCGCGGGTTGAAGCCACGGGGCAGTTGCAGCCAGCGTTCCAGCGATTGCGGCTCCAGGCCTGGCTGCGCAAGGTAGTTCGGGTGGGCTACCGAACTGTAACGCAGGCGCTTGTCGCTGCCGGCATCCACCAGCTGTTCCAGTTCACCCGTGTAGGCCGTGCTGGCGCCATCGATCTGGGCAAGGGGCTCGCTCAACTCCAGCATGAAGAGGAATTGGCGGCGCCCAGGCTCCAGCGTCACCTCATAGGAATAGGCGGGCGCCTTCCATGTCAGTTGCCTGGCCAGGCGCGACTGGGCAACCGGATATAGCGGCCGGCCAATCCTCGACCAGGTTTGCCCGTTGTAGTTGCTCATCACCGGCCCGCGCCAGTAAAGCTGTTGCGGCGGCGGTGCGGCGCCCTTGAACTGGACGCGGAACGCAACTTCCTCCGACAGCGCCAGGCTGGTGATGGAACCGGGCGACATGGTGTCCGACATGCCGCTCTTGGCGCTGGAAGCATCGCCCGGCAGGCCCCACAGCGGCCCCTGGATGCGCGGGAAGACGACAAACAGCAGGACGCCCAGCGGGGCGGCAATCAGGAAAATGCGTCCGGCCAGCTTCAGGCGCGCGGCCAGCGGCGGCACGGCGCCAGTGAACTGGAAGGTGATCTGCGCCGACAGCAGCACGATGATGGTGGCGATCATGGCCAGTGC
>JBCNOX010000391.1:0-5356 GCA_039593645.1 Pseudoduganella sp. | reverse complement strand
ACTTTACCATTAAGGCCGTGGCAGCGTGATAAACTCGGCAACTTTTCCAATAATGAATCGGGCGATGAAGAAGAACGTAGCGACAATCCGTGATGTGGCAGCCGCCGCCGGCGTATCCACTGCCACGGTTTCGAAATTCGTCAACGGCGCGCAGCGCTTCTCGCCTGCGGTCGAGTCCCGCCTGACCAGCGTCATCGAGGAACTGGGCTACCGCTCCAACCCGATGGCGCAATCGATGATCACTGGCCGTACCAAGGCAATCGGCCTGTCGGTGCTGGACATTACCAACCCGCACTACGCCAGCGTGGTGAAGGGCGCCAACCGCGTGGCCCAGGCCCACGGCTACACCTTGCTGCTGGTCGATACCGAAGAAACGCCGGAACGCGAGCGGCAGCTGCTGGAAGCCCTGAGCCGGCGGGTTGACGGCATGATCGTCTATTCCCGTACCCCCGAAGAGGAGTTGGGCTGGCTGCTGGCACTGAATCGCCCCTCGGTATTCTTCGGCCGGCCCGACCATATCAAGCTGCCCTCCGTGGCCAGCGACGACCAGCTGGGCGCCTTCATGGTCGCGCGCCACCTGCTGGCGCAAGGGCATAAACGGATCGGCTATATGGGCTTTGCCAATTCGCGCCGCAATCCGGAGCGCATGGCCGGCGTGCGCGAAGCACTGGCCGGGCAGGGCCTGGAATTGCGTGTATTTGAAGCCGAGGCGCCAACGTCGGTCGCGGGCGAGAAGCTGTGCTCCACCATCATGCTGGGCCGGCAGCCGCTCGACGCGCTGGTCTGCTTCAACGACCTGCTGGCGCTGGGTTTCATGAAAGCGGCGCAGACGCTGGGCTTCCACGTTCCCGACGATATCTCAGTGGTCGGCTTCGACAATATCCAGTTCGGGAATTTCGCCTCGCCAGCGCTCACCAGCGTGGACTTGAATAGCGAGCAAATGGGGGCTGCGGCGATGGAGAAACTCCTGGCCTCCATCGAAGGCCAGGAAGTCGAGCCGCTCACGGTAATCAACGCGCAGCTGGTGCTGCGCGCCTCCACTGCAACGCGGTCTTAAATCGCGATCTTGCGCAGTTCTACTTCCATATCGCCCGGATTAGGGTAGGGGTAGGATTTGACCCAGGCGATCACGTCATCGCGCGAGGCCGCATCCACCGCCCAATAACCGGCGATCAGTTCCTTCACTTCGGCGAAGGGCCCGTCGGTGATGAAGGGTTTGCCGCCCGTGAACTTGACGCGCGCGCCGCGGGCGGTGGATTTCAGGCCTTCGCCCGATAGTGCAACGCCGGCTGCAATCCCCGCATTGTTGGCGCGGTTCATGATGTCGATCACCACGGCAGGCGGTTCGAAGTCCTGCTCCGCCACGGCATCGGAGCGCAGCAGGATGGCCCAGGCGGTGTGCTTGGGCGCCTTGCCGGTGTCGAAGCCTACGCAGCCGCCGGGACAGCCGGCTTCGCGTACTTCGACCACGGCGCTGCCTTCCGCATCGGCCGACGGCCAGCGCGCAGCCAGTTCGCTGGCGGCGCGGCGGTCTTCGGCCTCGATGAAGGTGAAGCCGGCCACGCTCACATCTGCAAACGGGCCTTCTTCATACAGCCACTGGCCGTCGCGGCGCCGCATGCGCAGGCCGCCGTCGGCGCTGGAGCGCAGCCACTTGGCACCCGGTACGGCCTGCACCAGTTCAGCGGATGGGAAGTTGTCCGATTCCGATGTGGCATCGGCCTTCCGAATTACCATGTACTGCATCAAAGTCTCCTTTAAACGGGCGCTGCGATCTTGCTGGCGATGCGCGCTTCCTGTTCACGCAGTTCGGGCGTGAATTCGGCGCCGAAATCCTCGGCCTCGAAGACCTGGCGGATTTCGATATCTGAGTCGCTTTCCATCGGATTGGGGCAGCGCTTGACCCATTCGATGGCTTCAGCCAGCGACTTTACCTGAATCAGCCAGAAGCCGGCAATCAGCTCCTTGGTTTCCGAGAACGGGCCGTCGATGACGGTGCGCTTGCTGCCCGAGAAGTGCACGCGGGCGCCGCGCGAACTGGGGTGCAAGCCTTCGCCGGCCAGCAGTACGCCGGCATTCACCAGTTCTTCGTTGAACTTGCCCATGGCTGCGAGCAGTTCGGTCTTTGGCATCTTGCCCGCTTCGGATTCAGCGGTGGCTTTTACGATGAGCATGAATCGCATGTTGTCGGCCTCCTTAGGCTTTGCACTCAGGCATTTTGCTCATCATTTCCTTCATCCCTTCCTGCATCTGTTCGGGAGTCAGGTCGCGTTTGTGGGTGGCGATCGACCAGCTATGGCCGAACGGATCAACCAGCACGCCGTAGCGGTCGCCCCAGAACATGTCTTCCGGCGGCATCTTGGCGGTGCCTCCGGCGTCGATGGCGCGCTTGTAGGCGGCGTCAACGTCTTCCACGTAGATGTGCAGGGTGACTGGCGTGCCTTTATAGTGTTTGGGGCCGAAGCAGCCGCCCTCAGGGAAGTCGTCCACCAGCATGATGTTCGAATCGCCGATGCGGATCTGGGCGTGCATGATCTTTCCACCCGGCCCAGGCATGCGGGAATTCTCAACTGCGTTGAAAGCCTTCTTGTAGTAATCGATAGCGGCGGCAGCGCCTTCGCACACCAGGTGAGGGGTCACGGTGCTCATGCCTTCTGGAATCGCTTTGACAGTCATGGTCATTCTCCAATCATTGTTGAGGAAAGAGGACACTTTTTGCGGCCTCCATATTCCCACGACGAACGGTGGCGCGCCAGATCGACACGATTACAAAAGATTTTTTTGCGCCAGCCATTCGGGGTTGAACAGGCGCGCCGCGTAGGTGGCGCCGCGGTCGCACAGCAGGGTGACGATGGTGTGGCCGGACCCCATCTGTTTTGCAAGTTCCACGGCTGCGGCGACGTTGATGCCGCTGGAGCCGCCGACGTACAGGCCTTCTTCGCGCAGCAGGCGGTAGACCATCTGCACGCAAGTCTTGTCGTCGATGCGGATGGCGTCGTCGATTGGCGTTCCTTGCAGGTTGGCGGTGACGCGGCTGTTGCCGATGCCTTCCGATATGGAACTGCCTTCGCTCTTCAGTTCGCCGTGCCGGATCCAGTTGAAGAGGGCGCTACCGTAGGGATCGGCCAGTACGATTCTTACGTCCGGCTTTTGCTCTTTCAGGTAGCGGGCGACGCCGGCCAGGGTGCCGCCTGTGCCGGTGGCGCAGGTAAAGGCGTCGATGCGGCCTTGCGTGTCGCGCCAGATTTCGGGGCCGGTGTGCTCGTAGTGGGCCTGGCGGTTGGCGAGGTTGTCGAATTGCTGGGCCCAAATGGCGTTGGGCAATTCTTGCGCAAGACGGCCGGCGACTTTCTGGTAGTTGTTGTCGTCGGCGTAGGGGACGGCTTTGACGGGACGCACGTCGGCGCCCAATGTGCGCAGGATGGCGAATTTTTCTTCGGATTGGGTTTCAGGGATGACGATCACGCATTTGTAGCCGCGTGCGGCGCACAGGTGAGCCAGGCCGATGCCGGTGTTGCCGGCGGTGCCTTCGACCACGGTGCCGCCGGGGCGCAGGCGGCCGGAGCGTTCGGCGTCGAGGATGATGGCGAGGGCGGCGCGGTCTTTGACGGAGCCGCCGGGGTTCATGAACTCAGCTTTGGCAAGAATTTCGCAGCCGGTCTCGGCCGAGAGGCGGGCGAGACGGATCAGGGCAGTGCGGCGGATGGTGTCGGCGAAACCTTGGCGGATGGTCATGGCTTCAATTTAGTCCAAAACCGGTAAACCTGGGTCTGACCCGCAGGGTCAGACCCCCAACGGTTTCGGAGTCAGGGGCGGGTTCTAGGTTGTTGATCTTCGTAAAAAATCAAAGACGCACAACCGTAACCCCAAGCAGGCGAGCAGACAGGGTCTGACCCTTGGGTCAGACCCTGGTTTACCGGTTTTAAAGCGCGCGCAGCGAGATGGTGAACTTCAGCCCACCGCCCTCACGATTCGAAACCTCCAGCTCCGCCTCATGCCGGGACAGCACGCGGTCTACAATCGCCAGCCCCAGCCCCGCCCCATTCGCCTGCCCGCGCGCCGTATCCAGCCGCGTAAAAGGCTTGAGCAACTGCGCAATCTGCCCCTCCGGTACGCCCACCCCATGGTCCTGCACCTCAACCACCACGCGTTTCGAGGTATGCATCCCGCGCACCGTGCACTTGATATCAATCTCAGTCACGTCCGACCCCGGCGTCTTGCCATAGCGCCGCGCATTCTCCACCAGGTTGGCAATCACGCGCTTGAGGTCAGTCGCATTGCCCAGCACATGCGCATGCTCGGGCAGCTCAGCCGTAACCTTGACGTCGGAATGGCGCCCCGCCTCGTGCGCACATTCGGTCAGCAGCGCCGCCATATCCACATTGATAAAGCTGGACGCCTCGGTCGGCTTGGCGTAATCGAGGAACTGCGCGATGATCGCATCCATCTGCGCAATATCCGACTGCATGCCTTCGCGCGCCTCCTGCGACAGGTTGGCCATCTCCACCTCGAGCTGCATGCGCGCCAGGGGCGTGCGCAAATCATGCGAGATGCCGGCCAGGATCACCGCGCGGTCGGATTCGACCTGCTGTAAGTCGTCCACCATCTGGTTGAAGCTGCGGTTTGCCTGGCGCACTTCCTGCGGCCCGACTTCCGGCAGCGGCTCGGGATGGCGGCCCTGTGCGATTTCGCGCGCCGCAGCGGTCAGCCGCTTCAGCGGCAGGTTGATCAGGCTCGAAATCAGCGCCGCACCGAGCAGCGACACCACCGACACCACACCGGCCCAGCCCAGCCATTCAACCGGGCCTTGCAGGCGCTCGCGCTCCAGCATCAGCCAGTAGCGGTCATCGGCAATCTTGAAGCTGACCCAGTAGCCCGGTACGCCATTCACTTCCGAGGAGAAACGGGTATCGGCGCCCAGCTTGGCGCGCACCAGGGACTGGATGTCGGCCATCAGCCCCGAGCTTGGCGGCGGCGCCACCTCGTCGTCGTCCTCCATGGTAAACACGCGGATGCCTTCGTTCGATACCAGTTCGAACAGCAGCTCACGCCGCAAGTCGGTGGCCGAGTGGGTGAGGGCGGCGCGGGTAATGGTCACCACCGAGACCACCTGGGCGGCAGTCTGCTGCGCCAGCGGTTCGCGCTGGACGTAGTTGACCATGCCGAACCAGGCCGACATGGAGAGCGTGGTCAGCACGCTCAGCAAGAGGAAAGTGCGCCAGAACAGGCCGCTGGTCAGCGACGCCGGGCGCGGCAGGCGGAATTTCATCGACAGCCCAAAATCAGCGTGGCTGGCCCTCTGGGATGAAGACGTAACCCAGGCCCCACACCGTCTGGATGTACAGCGGGCTCGATG
>JBCNOX010000390.1:0-5373 GCA_039593645.1 Pseudoduganella sp. | reverse complement strand
TCTTAGATGCGAATCATTACCATTTGGCTCAACTGGAAAGGAATTCGATCATGGCAATCGCAGCGAAGAAAATGAGCCAGGTAAGCGCCCACATGGGGATTGCGTTTGGCCTGATGTACGTGCTGACAGGCTCGGTGGCGTTTGGCGGCCTGGCTGCGGTGCTGGAGCCGGTGATCAACGTCGTGCTGCTGCCGTTCCATGAACGGGCCTGGCATGCGCTGCGCAAGCGCTTTGCGTCGCGCCGGCTGGCGCTCACTGCTGCAGAGAAGGTATCGCAAACCCTGATGCATGCGCTGGTAGCGTTTGCCACGCTGTACGCAGCGACCGGATCGCTCGCCTTCGGCGGAATGGCCGCGGTGCTGGAGCCGATCATTAACGTGATCGCCCTGCCCTTCCACGACCGCCTGTTTGACCGCCACGTGCTGCGCGTGGCGCGCCAGTCCTTCGCATAGTGACAATTCGCGCAACTTGAGCAGCAGCAGGCTGATATGCTCCAGCGCGATCCCACTACCTTGACGGAGTCGACCGGAATGCGCCACCTGCCTGTATTGCTCTTGCTGCTCACTGGCCTTTGCCAGGCTTCCGCTGCCAACCTGGAATTGCGGGCGATGACGAATGCCGACCAGTCGGCCAGAAAGTCCGATGCAACCGACTGGGATGCATTGAGCAAGGAAGACGCGAAGCGCCGCACCAGGGTAAAGGAAATGCTGGCTGCCGGCACAATAGCCTCGGCCGAGGATTTCTACAATGCGGCCTTGATCATGCAGCACGGCGACAATGCGCAAGACTTCAAGCTGGCTTTTTCGCTAGCCAGCATCAGTGCCACGATTGATCCTGAGGGCAAGAGTTTTACGCCAGCGTACTAATCCAGCAAGTGGTTGACAGCCGCGGCGTGGGATCGCCACATGATGAACATCGGTAAACCGCAATGGTATGGAACGCAATTCACCAGGCGCGCGCCCAATTTGCCGTGGGAGCTTTACCAGTTCGACGAGAATGCCGTGAGCGACGAAGAGCGGAAAGCGCTCGGCGTGCCGACCAGGGATGAGATACGCGCCAAGCTGGAGCAAATGAACAAGCCACGCTGAAAGGGCTGCGTGCGACAACTAACTGACGCCCCGTGCCGCCTGACCTAGTCTCCATAGATCAATCAAGGCAGGAGACTGACATGCTTGCCAATACGGACGCGATCGCGATGATTGCCGTGAATGACCTGGCTGCCGCAGGCAGGTTCTATGAAGGGATTCTCGGACTGGAGAAACTCGCCAGTCCGGAAGAGCAGGTTCTGGTCTTTCGCAGCGGAGCAACCAGGCTCAACGTCTATCAGTCGCAATATGCCGGCACCAACAAAGCCACCACTGTCATGTGGAATGTCGGCGACGACATCGAGGCCGTTGCCGCCAGGCTCAAGGCGAAAGGCGTGAAGTTCGAGCATTACAACCTGCCAGGCTTGACGCTCGAGGGCGACATCCATGTTGGCGGCCACATGAAGGTGGCCTGGTTCAGGGATGCCGACGGCAATATCCTCAGCATTGTGAGTGGTTAGGAGGTCGATATGAAGACACTCAGCTTGATCGCAGGTGTGCTGCTTGCGGCACAGGCAATCGCAGGGCCGGAAGTCGACAAGGAATTCGCTTCAATGGATACCGATCATGACGGCAAGGTGTCGGCAGCCGAACATGCAGCCGGAGCGAAGATGATGTTCGGGAAAATGGATGCCAACGTTGATGGCAAGGTGACAGCGGCGGAAATGACGGCCTCGCACCAGGCAGTGACGGGTCAGGCAGCCAGGAAATCGGATATGCCGGCTGCGGACAAGATCAAGGCGGTCGACTCGGACGGCGACGGCATCCTCACTGCCGACGAGCACGCCAAGGCCTCGGCCTCCATGTTCGCGAAAATGGATGCCGACAAAGACGGCTTCCTGAGCAAGCAGGAAATGGCCGCAGGACACGCGGCCATGCTGAAGAAGCAATGATCAGGTCGGCGCCAGCAGTGCGAGCTGTTCAGGAGTGAGGTAGCACCATTCGCCTTCCTGCAGGCCGAGCGAATCGAGCTGCAGTTGGCCGATAGCGGAACGGTGCAGCGCGGAGCAGTGATTGCCGGCAGCGGCCAGCATGCGCTTGACCTGGTGATACTTGCCCTGCTCCAGCACGATCTCAAGCTGGTGCTCGCCGCGCTTGATGCAGGTGACGGCAGCCAGCGGGGCTGGTTCATCGTGCAATTGCACGCCGGCCAGCATCTGGGCCACCAGCTCATCGGTCACCGGTTCGGCCGTGGTGGCCAGGTAGACTTTGGGTACATGGCGCTTGGGAGAGGACTGGGCGTGAATGAACGGGCCGTCGTCGGACATCAGCAGCAGGCCCGTGGTGTCGTGGTCGAGGCGGCCAACCGGCTGGACTTCGCGCCAGGTGAATTGCTCAGGAAGCAAGGTCAGCACGCCAGGGTGGTGGCTGGGCTTGCGGGAGCATTCGTAGTTGGACGGCTTGTACAGTGCAATATAGAGGTGCTCGCGATAAACCCACTCTTCGCCGAACACTTCCAGTACCAGGCCATCGGTTTCGATCGTCGCTTTATAGTTGTCCTGCACTTCGCCACCGATGGAAACGTCACCGTCTTCGATCAGGGCGCGGCAGTATTTACGGGTGCCGAAGCCTTGCGACTGCAGGATTCGGTCCAGGGATAATTTACTCATGGGGCGGGATTTTACCGGATTTACGTTACCGCAAGCTCCCCTATTGATGCAGATCAAAGGGCGTGACAGTCGAGTTGGTACACTTAAATAGCATTAGGAATCTGCTGACTGGGCTATAGGAATTTCTTTGGGAGATCTCAGCAATGAAGCTCTACATCAACCGTAAGTCGTTGGCACAGGCCCATGCCGCTGCGCTGGAAACCAAGCTGGCTGTCGCGCGCTGGAGCGGTCAGGCAGGAGGAATGCCGCAAGCGTTGTGGCGGCGTCAACAGGGAGCCGAATTGCTGGAGTGGCTGGTGCAGGGCGGCTTTTCCACCGAAGACCAGAATGCAGAAACGAAAACAGCGGCCAGGGGCCGCCGTTCTCTTGCCTCCCAAAGAGACAGTGACGAGGAATGTGAATTCACTCAAGTCCGCATCCGTAATGCGGCTGCGTAGTCTGCCTCAAGAATTGATTGCTAATCGCCCTCCCCTTGAATCGAACTACACCGTCAATATAGTCCACGTCGGGGAAATGGCAAGCAAAAATGCCAATGTTAACTGCTGAGCCATTTTATGCCTGCGCCTAGCGCAAGCTCGGCTTGGCAGCATCGGCGGCGGCCTTGATCGCGCCGTAGCCAACCGCTGCGCCAAACTTTTTCAGCACGCGCTCAGGCAGGTTTTCATGCTGGGTGTAGTCGACGATATCTTCGGCTTTCACCACGTCGCGCGCCACGCTGTCCACGCTGCCCAGGTCATCTGCCAGGCCCATCTCGATCGCCCGCGCGCCAGTCCAGTAGAGGCCGGAGAACATGTCCGGGGTTTCCTTCAGCCGCTTGCCGCGGCCGGTGCGCACCACGTCGATGAATTGCGCGTGGATTTCCTTCAGCATGGTCTGGGCATGCTGCTTCTGCTTGTCGGATTGCGGGCTGAACGGGTCCATGAAGCCTTTATTCTCGCCGGCGGTCAGCAGGCGGCGTTCGACGCCCAGCTTTTCCATGGTGCCGGTAAAGCCGAAGCCGTCCATCAACACACCGATCGAGCCGATGATGCTGGCCTTGTTGACATAGATGCGGTCGGCAGCCGACGCGATGTAGTAGCCGCCCGAGGCGCAGATTTCATCCACCACCACGTACAGCGGCTTTTGCGGGTAGCCATGGCGCAGGCGGCGGATCTCGTCCACGATCATGCCGGCCTGGACGGCGCTGCCGCCCGGGCTGTTGATATGCAGGACGATGGCCACCGAGCCGGTATCGGAGAAAGCCTTGTTCAGTGCAGGGATCACCACGTCGGCCGCGCCGCTGCCTTCGGATTCGATGCTGCCTTCGATTTCGATCAGGGCCGTATGGCGGCCCAGCGCTTCGGCATCGCCGCCCATCAGGTTGACGCCAAAGTAGCTGGCCAGGGCGAAGAAAATGATCGCCAGCGTCGACACTTTGAAGAAGATGCTCCAGCGGCGGTTGGCGCGCTGTTCCTTCAGCGTGGCAAAGACCAGCTTTTCCAGGACTTCACGTTCCCACTTGATGGGCGGATTTTCCGCTGGAGACGGAACTGGAGTTGAAGCCGGCTGGTTGTTATTGTCGTTGTTATCACTCATGGTCGTGGGCGCACGTAGTCGTCAGGCTGCCAGTAGATGTTTTCGTCGCGCTCGGTCACGGCAATCGGGCGCAGGCGGCCGCCGCGGCAAGGGCCGCCGGCACATTGGCCATTTTCGGGCATATAAATGGCGCCGTGGGTGGAACACATAATATATAAGCCGCTGGATTCGAAGAACTCGCCCTCAGCCCAGTCGAGTTCGATCGGCACGTGGGCGCATCGGTTCAGGTAGCCATACACCTTGCCGCCATAGCGCACCACGAAGCCGGTGGTATCTTCCCCGCCGGCACGCAGCGGGAAGCGGATGCCCTTGCCGCCTTCCAGCAGCGCCTCGGCAGCGCACACCAGGATTTCAGCATCCATCACGCGTTCTCATTCAGCCATTGGTGCAGCTGCGGCACCGTACGTGCCGAGTACACCGGTTTGCAGGCGGCCAGCTGGTCCAGCGGATGGGCGCCATATTCAACGGCGATGCCAGACGATCCGGCATTTTGCGCCATCATCAGGTCGTGAGTGGTATCTCCGATCATCACCGTGCGGCGCAAGTCCTGGCCCAGCTCACGGGTCAGTTCCTGCAGCATGGCCGGGTGCGGCTTGGAGAAAGTCTCATCGGCACAACGGGTTGCGTCGAAGGTCGACAGCAGGCCGGCCGCGTTCAGGGAACGGTTCAAACCGACCCGGCTCTTGCCGGTGGCGACGGCGAGGAAATAGCCTTGCTGTGACAGATCCTGCAACATCTCATGGACGCCATCGAACAAGGTCAGCTCGTGGTCTTTCGCCAGGTAGTGATAGCGGTAGCGCTCCATGATGCGCGGATAGACCTTGGGGTCGAGCCCTGGCATGGCCACCTGCATGGCTTCACCCATGCCCAGGCCGATCACGTGGGCAGACTGTTCCCGGCTCGGGATCGGCAGGCCAAGATCCTTGGCGGCGGCCTGGATGCACTTCACGATGGTGGCGGTGCTGTCCATGAGCGTGCCATCCCAATCGAAGACGATCAGGTCAAATTGCTTGCGCGGCATTATTTTTTTCTCAATTCAATGGTTTCCCCAAGCTTACCAAGAATCGCTGGCATTCGGCGGCCAAAGGCGCATTCAGGGTCAT
>JBCNOX010000039.1:0-17624 GCA_039593645.1 Pseudoduganella sp. | reverse complement strand
TGACCGGGACTGTATGCAACAGGTGGCGCTGCTCGGCGATGCTGTAGCTGATGACAAAAAGCACCTTCGGCATCTCCTTGCGCACCACCTGGCTCCACGGCAGCGCGCCATTCTTCAGGAACAGGACCTTGCCGCCCTCCAGCACTTCGGCCTGGCGTACCTGCTCCACTGCCAGCAAGGCGCCGACCCGGTATTTGACGGCATTGACCATGACATCGGCCAGCACTTCCATCGCACGGCGGAATTGGGACAGGCGGAATTCGTCGGCGGCCTCGCCATAACCCAGCCTTTGCTCATCGAGCCAGTTGGTGTTGTAGCCGGAAATCACTGCCGACAAGCCGTAGCCGCCGGGCGCGCTCTTCGCCGCGCCCACGTCGGACAGGTCGAGGTACTGCACCACATCGGCATCGATGCCGTAGGCGATCTCGCGCGCCTGCCCTTCCGCCAGCTGGTGCCCCGTGTGTTCCAGGGCCAGCGCAGCCACGCAGCGCGCGCCATGTTCGCGCCACACCAGCCCTGCGCTGGCGTAGGGAACGCCGGTCTGCCGCGCCACCTCGAAACCCTTTTGATGGTGGTCGAAGCGGCCTGCGGCCGGGTCCCATACGCCGCCTACATCGACCGCAAAATCAGCCTGGTCGATGATGGCCTGGTCGCGCGTGCGGACGATCTCGGCGCCCGGATATAAAACGTTCAGGACAGCAACCGCCCACGCATCGTCTGCGTGGAACTTGCCGCTGTGAGTCACGATAAGCATGCCAAATCCAATTGTTGAAACTACAGTCATGATATACCGTGACACAATCCAGATACGTTTCGTTCCTATACTTAGACTTAGCCCAACCACAACACAGCGGAGGAAACATTGGACAAGCCGATTGATACGCAGCGCCGTTCCCTGATGGGGGGATTCCTTGCACTGGCCGGCCTGGCCACGCTGGCGCCAATCGTGCACGCAGCCGCCTTACCTGCAAGCGCCGGCCGCTCCCTCGGCGCCTTGCGCACGGTGCGCACCGCGGAACTGGAAATCGGCTACGCAGAGCTTGGCCCGGCAAGCGGACAGCCCGTTATCCTCTTGCACGGCTGGCCCTACGACATCCACAGTTTCGAAGAGGTCGCGCCGCTGCTGGCCGGCGCCGGCTACCGTGTGCTCATGCCCTACCTGCGCGGCTACGGCAGCACGCGCTTCCTGTCCAAAGACACCTTCCGCAACGCCCAGCAAACCGCGGTGGCGCTCGACATCATCGGCATGATGGATGCGCTGAAGATCGACAGCGCAATCTTCGGTGCCTTCGACTGGGGCGCGCGCACGGCCTGCATCATTGCCGCCCTGTTCCCGCAACGCTGCAAGGGACTGGTCTCGGTCAGCGGCTACCTGATCGGCACGCCGGCGGGCAACAAGAAACCGCTGCCGCCGCAAGCGGAGTACGAGTGGTGGTACCAGTACTACTTCGCCACCGAACGCGGGCGGCTGGGGTATGAGGCCAACCGCAACGACTTCAATCGCCTGATCTGGAAAACCGCCTCGCCGAAATGGGCCTTCGACGAAGCCACTTTCGCGCGCAGCGCGGCCGCATTCGACAACCCGGACCATGTCGACATCGTGGTTCACAACTACCGCTGGCGCCTCGGCCTGGCTGACGGCGAGCGCAAATACGATGCGCTGGAGGCGCGGCTGGCGTCCGGCCCGGTCATCGCTGTGCCGTCGATCACAATGGAAGGCGACGCCAATGGCGCACCCCACGCACCGCCGGCAGCCTACGCCAAAAAATTCAGCGGCAAGTACCAGCACCGCACGCTCACTGGCGGCATTGGCCACAACCTGCCGCAGGAGGCGCCGCGCGAATTCGCGCAGGCCATCCTGGACGTCTCAGCGCTTTAGGCCTTGTTCAGGGAAGCGCGGCTACGAATTTCGCCGGGTCGGCGTCGAACAGCTGTTTGTGTCCGGCCATGCAGAAGTAGTAGGTTTTCCGGCGGTAGAGGGACGACGCGGCGGTGGCTTTGTCCACGTCCATGTCGCACACCGGGCAGAGTGGCTGTCGTTCGGTTGAAACGCGGCGCTTCGCGTAGGCATTGTTGGACATCGGATCGAGCCAGCCCTGGCCCTGGTATTCCAGCGTGTTGGCCGTGTTGAGCGCCACCGTGCGGCCGAAGTAGCGTTCCACCACGCGCAGCGCCAGGTCGATACCGGACGACAGCCCGCCTGCGCTGGCCAGATTGCCTTCTTCAACGAAACGCGCACCGCGCCTCAGCTTCACGTCCGGGAATTCCATCGCGAACTGATTGAAGCTGCCATGGTGGGTCGTGGCCGACTTCCCGGCCAGCAGGCCGGTGCTGGCCAGCAGGGTTGCGCCGGTACAAACAGACATGGTCAGGTCGGCCTTGCGGGAAGCCTGGCGGATCCACTCCAGCACCGCCGGATCGCGCGTGCTCTGTGCCGGAATCACGATCACTTTCGGTGCCGGCGCATTGGCGATCGTGTAGTTCGGCACGATGGTCATGCCGCCACTGGCCGTGATCGGCGCCGCGCTCGCGGCGACGGTGTAGAGTTCAAAGGCCGGATCGCAATTGCAGCCGGCGTTTGAGGCATTGGAAAACACTTCCCATGGGCCGGCAAAGTCGATCACGACTGCATTGTCCGACAACAGGAAAGCGACCGGGATCTTGCCTTCGGCCGGTGGTTTCAGTGGGCCGGCCAGCGCGGCTTGCGCCTTGGCCTGGCTCAAAGCCGGCAGCGCCGCCGCCAGCCCCATGGCGGTGGAAATGCGGAACAGGTCTCGTCGTTTCATGATTTTTTCTCGGTGGTGAGGCCACGCTGGTGGCGAGAACTGTAGTGTCACATCGCAGGCCCCGGCAATGCGATGCAACTGGCTGCAGCCTGGCGTGCATTCGCTGCAAAGCATCGCCTGCAGTCCCGAATTCCCCTATGATTGCCCCCCATGAAAGCAAACACTACACACCCCTGGCGCTATGTCGTGGGCGCATGGCTGGCCATCGGCCTGTTCGAGGCGACGCAGGTCGTTGTCTCGATGAAGGCGATGGGCATGCACCACGCGTGGTGGACGCTATTCTTCGTCACGCTTGCCGGCTGGGTGGTATGGGCTGGCGCCACGCCATTTGTCCTCTCCCTGCTGCAGCGTTTTCCGCTGCCCGCGCGGACGGCCACCCCGTGGCTCGTGCATGGCGCGGCGTGCCTGGCCATCAGCGCGGTATGGGCCATCTGGGCCGCTCTGCTTGAGCACACCACCAATCCCTTCGCTTACCCGCAGGCGGATCCCTTCCTGCAATTGTGGAAGACCAGGCAGGTGAACAACCTGGTGGGCAGCGTCATCCTGTACAGCACCATGGCGGCGTTTGGCGTGGCCCTGGACAGCCAGCGCCGCCTGTCGCAGCAGCGGGAATTGCTGGCGCAAGCGCAGCTGGCGGCCCTGCGCCTGCAGATCGAACCGCATTTCATTTTCAACGCCCTCAATGCCGTCACCGGCTTGATCCGGGAGAAAAGGGATGAGGAAGCCATCGCCGCCGTTGCATCGCTGGGCGACCTGCTGCGGCGCGTGACCGACCGCTCGGAACGCCAATACGTGGCACTTGAGGAAGAGATGGATTTCCTCCTCAAATACCTGGAGATCCAGCAGCTGCGCTTTGCCGAACGCCTGCGCTGCCATCTCGACATTCCGGCCGACCTGGCACGCGCCCAGGTGCCGGACTTCATTCTGCAGCCGCTGGTGGAAAACGCGATCAAGCATGGCATTGCCAAGCGCGCCAGGGGCGGCGAGTTGCGCATCAGCGCCGTGCGCGATGGGGAGCTGCTGACCTTCACCATCTTCAACGAAGGCCCTGCGCTGGCGGCCGGCGCACAGGATGGCGTCGGGTTGGCCAACACGCGCCGCCGTCTGCAGGCGCTGTACGGCGAAGCCCAGTCCCTGACCCTGCGCGACGTGCCGCACGGCGTGCTGGCCGCCGTTACCCTGCCCTACCTGGAGCATGCATGATGCGCGCCCTGATCATCGACGACGAACCGCTGGCACGCAGCAACATCGCCCACCTGTTGGCGGGCGACCCTGCCGTGGAACTGGTCGGCCAGTGCGGCTCGGCGGAAGAGGCGCTGGAGGTGCTCCCCACAGCGCGGCCGGACCTGGTCTTCCTGGACATCGAAATGCCCGAATGCGACGGCTTCGAACTACTGGAACGCATAGGCGCGGCACCGCCATTTGCCATCGTGTTCGTCACCGCCCATCACCAGTTCGCCCTGCGCGCATTCGAAGTCGGCGCGCTCGACTACCTGCTCAAGCCTTTTGACGACCAGCGTTTCGAACGTGTGCTGGAACGCGTCAAGGAGCGCCTGCGCGTGCCGGGTGAGACGCGGCGTTTCATCATCAAGAACGGCAACGCCCTTGATGTGGTGAGATTCGTCGACATCGACTGGGTCGAGGCCAGCGACTACTACACCACCTTGCACGCCGCCGGCCGCCGCCACATGCTGCGCCGCAGCCTGGCCGACCTGGCGGACGAACTGGCGCGGCACGGCTTCCAGCGCATTCACCGCTCCGCCATCGTCAACCTCGAGCGCGTTCGCTCGCTCGAGCTGTGCGAGAGCGGCGAATACGAGGTGGTGCTGGAGGGCGGCCAGCGCCTGCGCATGAGCCGCCGCTACCGTAAAACAATTCTGGATCGGATGTCCCCGACTTAGTTATACTTGCATTTTTTTTAACCGTAGAAGATATGCAACGACTGATACTGGCCCTTGCCGCGCTGGCCCTGAGCGCGTGCGCCACCAAGGACCAAAACCGCATCCAGGAAATCTCGACCACACCGCTGCGGGACCTGAATATCGCCAAGATTGAAATCCCCGATGTCCTGCGCGACGCCATGGGCAACCCGTATAAAGCGCCTGCCGACAGGAGCTGCCCGGCCCTGCTGGCGCAAGTTGCGGACCTCGACGAGGAGCTCGGTCCGGACTTCGATGTACCCGAAGAAAAGCAGAGCCATATGGAGGCTGGGAAGGAAGCCCTGGGCGATGCGGCAACCGGCGCCCTGGCGCGTACGGTGGAAGGCGCAATTCCTTTCCGCGGCTGGCTGCGCAAGCTGAGTGGCGCGGAGCGCCAATCGAAGAAAGCCCAAAGCGCGGTCCTGGCGGGCAAAGTCCGCCGCGGCTACCTGCGCGGCCTGATGGAATCGAATTCCTGCATGAAGGCATAAACGGCATAAACGCTTGCTTTTGCTGCGCCGCATCATGCTAGAATCGTTGCAATCTTAGCCACAGCGGAGACCAGCAAATGAAGCGCGTAATCTTCAACCAGAAGGGCGGCGTCGGTAAATCGACCATTGCGGTAAACCTGGCGGCCATTGCGGCGCACCACGGCAAACGCACGCTATTGATCGATATCGACCCGCAGTGCAACAGCAGCCGCTACCTGCTCGGGGCGGCGACGCAAGGACTGGCGCCCACCCTCGGCGCCTACTTCGAGCAGATGCTCAGTTACGGCATATTCGCCAGGCCGGCCGTCGAATACGTGCACGCCACGCCGTTCGACAACCTGTCGATCATGCTGGCCCATCCCGAGCTGGGCGACCTGCAATCGAAGCTGGAATCGCGCCACAAGATCTACAAGCTGCGCGACACACTGAACGAGCTGGAAAAGGAATACGACGAAATCTACGTCGATACGCCGCCGGCCTATAACTTCTTCACGCAGTCGGCCTTGATCGCGGCCGACAGCTGCCTGATTCCTTTCGACTGCGACGACTTCTCGCGCCAGGCGCTCTACACCCTGGTCAACAACGTCAAGGAAATCAAGGCCGACCACAATCCGAACCTGCAGATCGAGGGCATCGTGGTCAACCAGTTCCAGCCGCGCGCCTTGCTGCCGCAGCGCATGGTGGACCAGCTCAAGGAAGAAGGCTTGCCGGTGTTCGAGAACAAGCTCTCAAGCTCGATCCGCATCCGCGAGTCGCACGAACGCAACCTGCCGATGATCCACCTCGATCGCAGCCACAAGCTGAGCCAGGAATTCCTCGCCCTGTACGGCGAACTGCAGCCGGCGTAATGCGCAAAACTTGATCCAGGTCATGGCCGGGCGACGGCGGCATGGCTACGCTGGCGGATTTTGCCTGCCATGCTGACCGCCCCCGAACTCCTCCTGCCCGCCGGCTCCCTGGCCAAGATGAACGCCGCTTTCGACTACGGCGCCGACGCCGTCTACGCCGGCCAGCCGCGTTACAGCCTGCGCGTGCGCAACAACGATTTCTCCACCCTGCAGGCGCTGCAGGAAGGCATCGATGGCGCCCATGCGCGCGGCAAGCAGTTCTTCGTCGCCAGTAACATCTTCGCCCACAACTCCAAGCTCAAGACCTACCTGCGCGACATGGCGCCCGTCATCGCCATGAAGCCCGATGCCCTGATCATGGCCGATCCGGGGCTGATCATGATGGTGCGCGAAGAATGGCCCGACATGCCGATCCATTTGTCGGTGCAGGCCAATGCCGTCAACTGGGCCGACGTGAAGTTCTGGCAGCGCATGGGGCTCACGCGCGTAATCCTGTCGCGCGAACTGTCGCTCGACGAAATCGAGGAAATCCGCCAGCGCTGCCCGGACATGGAGCTGGAAGTCTTCGTGCATGGCGCGCTGTGCATGGCGTATTCGGGCCGCTGCCTGCTGTCCGGCTACTTCAACCACCGCGACGCCAACCAGGGCACCTGCACCAATGCCTGCCGCTGGGACTACAAGGTGGGTGAAGGCTGCCAGGATGCCACTGGCGATATCTCGGTGCTGCACCAGCAGCCGCGCCACCCGCTGGCCAACCAGACCTATTTGCTGGAAGAAGCCGGCCGACCTGGACAACTGATGCCGATCTTCGAGGACGAACACGGCACCTACATCATGAATTCAAAAGACCTGCGCGCGGTGGAGCACGTCGAGCGCCTGGTGAAGATCGGCGTCACTTCGTTGAAGGTGGAAGGCCGCACCAAGTCCGCCTACTACGCGGCGCGCACGGCGCAGGTGTACCGCAAGGCCATCGACGATGCAGTGGCTGGCCGTCCGTTTGACGAAAGCCTGCTTGGGCAGTTGCAGGGCCTGGCCAACCGCGGCTACACGGACGGCTTCTACCAGCGCCACCACACGCAGGAGCACCAGAACTATATGCGCGGCGCGTCGGAAACCGATCGCAGCCAGTATGTCGGGGATGTTTTGGGAATCGAAGGCGGCTGGGCGCGCGTCGACGTGAAGAATCATTTCGCGGTGGGCGACCGCATTGAAGTCATGCACCCGGGCGGCAACCGCGATATCACCATCGACCGCATGCTGGCGGACGATGGCAGCGAGATCGCGATTGCCCCAGGCAGCGGCCACATCGTGCGCATCCAGCTCGATGAAGGGCTGGATGGCGCACTGCTGTCGCGCTACCTTTGATTACTGGAGATTGATAGCGTCCAGGGCGCCGGTATTACCCAGGATATACAACACGCCATTGCTGGAAATCGCCAGGCTCCCCCCGCGTGGGTAAGTCCATACAATCTTGTGGGTCGCCAGGTCGATCGCCAGCG
Organism: Pseudoduganella sp.; assembly: GCA_039593645.1. Lineage (GTDB taxonomy): Bacteria > Pseudomonadota > Gammaproteobacteria > Burkholderiales > Burkholderiaceae_D > Rugamonas. The sequence continues at coordinate 10,081 of JBCNOX010000039.1, read as the reverse complement.
TCCTGGTTGCCCCGCTGACGAAGGCGAGGTTGCGCGTTACGATCACTTCCCGGAAATCGCTTGCCCCGAGGCTTTCCGAAGTCCATTGGAGCTTGCCATCGGCCGAAGTACGCGCCTCCAACACATTTCCGTTGGCGGCCAACGCATACACCAGTCCATTGCCTACAGCAGGCTGGCCGACGAAGCCATTGGCGACCGACCAGGTGCGGGTTGGGGTTCTGTCGAACGCCATCAAGCGCCCACCTTCCAAAATAATGCCCAGTTTGCCGGCCAACGCAGGAGTATTGCCAGTAAAAGCAGGGAAAGGATTATCGGCATCACCGACCGCCCAGGTCTGCACGCCATCGCTGACGCGCATTGCACTGAAAGTGCCACCGGCATAACCATAAACAAACTCGGCATCGACCGCCACCGTGTAGCCATCCGCCTGCGGCATATACACAGACCAGGTTTTCGTCTTGGCCGGTGCATAGAACTTGGTAATGCCGTTATGCAAACCGTCAAGCGAATACAAATCGTCGCCTAACACGGTCGGAGCCCGGTATTTGAATGATTGTGAAACCATGGTGGTCTTGCTGAGCAAAGCGCCTCCCTGGTCGAAGAACCACATAAAGGAATCCAGGCCGGTCGAAGTCACATACACCTGGCCGTTGCCTACCGCCGGCGAATTGGCACGTTCAATGTTGCCAAGGCTGCCGCGCCATTCAACCTTGCCGTCAGCTTCGCGAATCGCCAGCAGCTCAGATGGGTTGCTTGTAGCGCCGCCAGTGACAACAAATACCTTACCGTTATCGACTGCTACAGTATTGAATTCCCTGACGAAAGTGCTAGTCGCAGGAATGTTGAAGCGCCGCGTGAAGCGGGCGACGTCAAAGCTGGCATCGGCATTGCCAGTGTGTGCCGCGTTGCCTTGATAGGTAGACCATGAACCCAGACCAGGCACTGCCGCCAAAGGCGTCAGATTCACCGAACTCTTGACCGAAATCTTGAGCGGCACAATCACGGGCGAGCCAGGGGCCGGAATGCTGCAAACGGCCGGATTGTCGCGGCACAAGCGAACTTCCAGGTTGCTGGCGTATTCACCTGGTTGCAAGCTTGCCGAGGTGCTCAGAGAGGCCCGGAAGCCTTGGGAGGATGGGATGACGGTGGCGGTGCTCAGGTTTCCCCTGTCGACGATGCCGACCAGGAAGCCCTGGCCCAGCAGGTCTCCCGTGAATGTGCCGTCGAGACTAAGCATCGCTTTCTCGCCGGAATATACTTCTGCCTGCAGCGATTGCGCTGACAGCACGATGCGCTTTGCAGCCTCTGCAGACGACTTGACATTGACTTTCAGCGGCACCAGCCATGGAGAGCCTGGTAGCGGCTTGGCGCAGGTTAACGGCGCATCTTCACACAAGCGCACTTCAAGCTTGGCCTGGGTGGTGCCGGCTGGAAGCTTGGCCGAAGTGCGCAGGTTGGCCACATAAGTCATTTCGTTCTGCGCCGAGATCTGGACATCGGTGGTGATGGTCCCCGAAGTGTCGACAATGGCAACATTGAACGGCTTGGTGAACGTACGGCTGGAAGTGGCAGTGATTTTGAACGGAACCGACTCCCCTTCATAGCCCGATACTTCGATCGGATTCGGTGTAAAGGAGAGCCATGCTCCTTCGGCATTGGTAGTGCCGCCGGTGCCGCTGCTAGAACCAGGGCTACCGGTGGTGCCAGAACTACCAGTCGCGCCTGGACTGCCCCCACCGCCGCCGCAAGCGGCCAAGGCCAGCGCCATCAGAAGTGGCGCCGAGGCCCGAATTGCTGGATGCATAACAAATCCCTCAGGGAAAAAGGGCTTATGTTATGGCAATATATGTTTTCGAATTCTCACAATTTATTTCTTTGCAACGAAAATACAACGTTTTCGCTGTAAATAATTCACCAGAAAATCACCCGCTGCTCCGGCGGCAGGTACATCTTGTCGCCTTCCTTCACGCCGAACGCGTCGTAGAAGCCCGGGTGGTTCTTCACGCTGCCATTGACGCGGAACTCGGCCGGCGAGTGCGGGTCCGACTTCACCTGCTGGATCAGGAAAGCGTCGCGGCCTTTGCCGCGGCGCGCCTGCGCCATGCCCATGAAGATGCGCTGCTCGGCGGTATAGCCGTCGATCACCGGGCCAGGCTGGCCTTTCATGTAGATCCTGTAGGCGCGGGTGGCCATGATCAGGCCCGCGTTGTCGGCGATGTTTTCGCCCAGGGTCAGCTCGCCATTCACGTTATAGCCGGGCACCGGGCTGTAGCCGTTGTACTGCGCCACCAGCATCTTGCCGCGTGCCGCGAACTTCTCGCCGTCTTCCCTGGTCCACCAGTTGCGCAGGTTGCCGTCGCCATCGTACTGCGAGCCTTTGTCATCGAAGGCATGGCTGATTTCGTGGCCGATGGAGATGCCGACCGCGCCATAGTTGACCGCCGGTTCAGCCTTGGCGTCGTACAACGGATACTGCAGGCGTGCGGCCGGGAATACCACCTCGTTCAGCGACGGGCTGTAATACGCATTGACGGTTTGCGGCGTCATGCTCCATGCCGAACGGTCCACCGGCTTGCCCAGCTTGTCGATGCTGAAGCTGTGCGCAAACTCGCGCGAGCGCAGCACATTGCCGACCAGGTCGTTGCGCGCCACTTTCAGCTTTGTGTAATCGCGCCATTTGTCCGGATAGCCGACCTTGACGTTGATCTTTGCCAGCTTGGCCTGGGCCTGCAGCTTGGTCTCAGGGCTCATCCACTCCAGCGTGTCGATGCCTTCGCGGAAAGCGGCGATGAAGTTCTGCGCCATTTCGGCTACCTGCTGCTTGCGTTCGGCCGGGAAGTATTCCTTCACATACGCCTTGCCAACCATCTCGCCCAGTGCGCGGTTCACTTCCGCGATGGCGCGCTTTTGCAGCGTGCGGTTCTCCCTGGTGCCGGCCAGCACCGCGCCGCGGAATGCGAAGTTCTCATCGACCAGGGGCTGCGACAGGTAAGGCGCGAAAGAGCTGAGCATGTGGAATTCGAAGTACGCCCTCCACACCGGCAGCGGCGTCGTTTCAAGCAGCTTGTCCAGCGCCGCCAGGTAGCTTGGCTGGCTGACGATGACCGAATCGATCTTGCCGGCGACGCCAACGCCCTTCAGGTAAGCATCCCAGTCGAAGCCCGGCATCAGCGCTTGCAGTTCGGCCAGCGATAGCTTGTTGTAGGTCCTGACCGGATCGCGGTTGTCGACAGCGGACCAGTGGGCGCGGGCGATTTCGGTTTCCAGCGCCATGATCTGCGCTGCCTCCTGCGCTGCCTGCGCATGGCCTGCCAGCGCCAGCATCTTCTCCACATGCTGCTGGTATTTCGCGCGTATATCGCTCAGGCGCGCATCCTTGTCGGACAGGAAGTAGTCGCGGTTCGGCAAGCCCAGGCCGGACTGGCGGATGCCCACCACGTAGCGCGTCGAATCCTTCGCATCCTGCCGCACGCTCATGTCGAGCGGCCCGCCGGCATCGATGCGATTCAGGTGTGCCACCAGCGCAGCGATGCCCTTTTTATCGGACAGGGCGGCTATGCGCGCCTGCTCCGCCTTCAGCGGTTTCAGGCCCAGGGAATTGCGGCGCGCTTCATCCATGAAGCTGGCGTAGTAGTCGCCGATCTTCTGCGCGTCGGAGCCTGGCTTGCGCGCCTTTTCCTGTTCGGCCTTCTCGATGATGGTACGCACCTGGCCCTCCACGTTTTCCTGCGCCACGTTGAACGCCCCCCAGCTCGAACGGTCGGCCGGGATCCCGACGCCGCTCAGCCACTTGCCCTGGGAGTAGCGGAAAAAATCGTCCTGTGCGCGAACGTGCTGGTCGATGCCTGCGGCATCGATGCCCGAACTCAGCTCCGCCGCCCACGCGGGCGAACATGCCAGGCCAACAATCAGGCCGCCGAGGATAGTGCGTTTCATGAGATCACTCCGGTAAAAAATGCTTCCGGCAGTATGCCGCAGCGCACGCCTCGCGTGGTCGCCAAGGCCCCATGAGCAACACTAAGTTACATAAGGAGCGGGTATTTGACCTGTGGCCGTGCAGGGCCGATACTTGCCGGGTTTTAGATCCATTCACCCCAACCAGGAGGTAACCAGTGAAACATTCCATGCTGGCCACCGTGCTGCTGGCTGCAGCCGCAGCGCAAGCGCAGGACGTGCCGAAGATCGATCCGCAGCGCCTGTCGCAGGACGTTAAAGTTTTGGCATCCGACGAATTCGAAGGCCGCGGCCCGAACACCGCCGGCGAAGTGAAGACCGTTGAATACATCGCCAAACAATTTGAAGCGGCCGGCCTGAAGCCGGGCGGCGACCTGGTGAAAGGCAAGCGCAGCTGGTACCAGGAAGTGCCGCTGGGCCGTTTTGAAATCAAAGGTCCGGTGGTGCTGAACGCGCACGCCGGCAAGGACAGCATCCCGTTCGCGCAAGGCGAACAGATGGCGGTGCGGGCCGCGATGAATGGCGCCAAGCGCGTCGACTTCGACAAGGCCCCGCTGGTCTTCGTCGGCTACGGCGTGACCGCGCCTGAACGCAAGTGGAACGACTTCAAAGGCGTGAACCTGAAGGGCAAGCTGGCCGTGGTCCTGATCAACGATCCGGACTTCGAAACCGGCGAAGGCGAATTCGGCGGCAAGGCAATGACCTACTACGGCCGCTGGACCTACAAGTACGAAGAGATGGCACGCCAGGGCGCCATCGGCACCCTGATCGTGCACGAAACCGCACCGGCCTCCTACGGCTGGCCGACGGTGAAGAACTCCAACACCAACGTGATGTACGACATCGTGCGCAAGGACCCGGGCAAGTCGCATGCACCGATGGAAGCGTGGATCCAGCGCGACGTTGCAGCCGACCTGTTCAAGCGCGCCGGCCTCGATTTCGACGCGCTCAAGAAGCAGGCGCAAACGCGCGAGTTCAAGCCGGTGGAACTGAAAGGCGTGAGCCTGTCGGCCCACTACGCGGTGGATGCGCAAGTGATCAAGTCGAAGAACGTGATCGCGGTGCGCGAAGGCACCACGGCACCTGACGAAACCGTGATCTACAGCGGCCATTGGGACCACCTCGGCGTCGGCCTGCCTGACGCCAAGGGCGACAAGATCTACAACGGCGCCATCGACAACGGCACCGGCATCGCCGCCCTGCTGGAACTGGGCCGCGCGTACGGCAAGGCTCCTGCCCCCAAGCGCAGCGTGGTATTCCTGGCCGTGACGGCTGAAGAAAAAGGCTTGCTCGGCTCCGAGTACTATGCGGCCAACCCGGTCTATCCACTGGCGACCACCGTCGGCATGATCAACATGGATGCTCTGAGCCCGTATGGCCCGGCGCGCAACTTCACCATTTCGGGCAGCGCCAAGCTGGACCTGCTGGATATGCTGGTGGCCAAGTTCAAGGCGATCAATGTGAGATACACGCCTGACCCGCACACCGAAGCTGGCTACTTCTTCCGCTCCGATCACTTCCCGATGGCCAAGCGCGGCGTGCCTGCGTTCTCGCTGGATTCCGGTGAAGACTGGGAACAGGGCGGCGTGGTCGCCGGCAAAGCGGCGCAGGAAGCCTACACCAGCAACAACTACCACCAGCCTTCGGACGAATGGGATGCCAAATGGCCGTTCACCGGCATGGCGCGCGACCTGGGTATCCTGTACAGCCTTGGCCGCGACCTGGCCGAATCGAAGGAATGGCCGAACTGGTCGAGCGACTCCGAGTTCCGCACGATTCGTGACCAGAGTGCTGCAAAACGGTCCAAATAAAAAAGCAAACCTGGTTCAAGGCCCTTCACGGAGGGCCTTTTCTTTTTCCGCGAGGCGTGCGATGCTGGGTTCACAAAAAGGATTTATAGCTGGAGACAACCATGAACTTCACGCAGTCGATGAGCATTGCCAAGAAACTTGCAGTGCTGAATGCCGGCGCCATCCTCGGCATCATCATTCTTACCGCCATCTTCCTCATTTCCGAACGCACCCTCATCCTTGAGGAAAGAACGAGCAACGTTCGGCAGGCTGTCGAAACGGCCTACGGCGTGCTCGATTACTACCAAAAGCAGGAAGCCAGCGGCGCCCTGCCCCGCGCCGAAGCCCAGAAGAAGGCCATGGATGCGATCAAGCTGTTGCGCTATGGCAACAACGAATATTTCTGGCTGAATGACATGCAGCCGAAGATGATCATGCACCCGATCAAGCCTGAGCTCGACAACAAAGACCTCAGCAGCAACAAGGACCCGACCGGCAAATTCCTGTTTGTCGAATTCGTCAACATGGTCAAGAAAGCAGGCGCCGGCCCGGTCGATTACATGTGGCCCAAACCGGGCAGCGACAAGCCGGTGCAGAAGGTGTCGTATGTCAAAGGCTTTGAGCCTTGGGGCTGGATCATCGGCTCCGGCGTGTACGTCGACACCGTCGACGCCACCGTGCGCGGACGCGCCGTCACCTTCGCCGCAGGTGCAGTCCTGCTGGCGGCCGTGCTGCTCGGCATCGGCGTGTTCATCGCGCGCGGCATGCTGCGCCAGCTGGGTGGCGAGCCCGATTACGCTTCCTCCATCGCCCGCAGCATTGCGGGCGGCGACCTGACCGTGCCGATCGACGTCAAGCGCGACGACAACAGCAGCATGGTCAATGCGCTGAAAGGCATGCGCGACGATCTGGCGCGCATCGTCAGCTCGGTACGCACTGCCACCGATACCATCGCCACCGCATCGAACGAAATCGCGGCCGGCAACAGCGACCTGTCGGCGCGTACCGAAAGCCAGGCCAGCTCGCTGGAGGAAACCGCAGCCTCGATGGAAGAACTGACTTCCACCGTGCGCCAGAACGCGGACAATGCGCGCACCGCCAACGAGCTGGCGGCCAACGCTTCGGAAGTGGCGCAGAAAGGCGGCGCCGTGGTGTCGCAGGTGGTCGAGACCATGGCATCCATCGACAGCTCTTCGCGCAAGATTGTCGACATCATCAGCGTGATCGACGGCATAGCGTTCCAGACCAATATCCTGGCGCTGAATGCGGCGGTGGAAGCGGCGCGCGCCGGCGAACAGGGCCGCGGCTTTGCGGTCGTGGCGTCGGAAGTGCGCAACCTGGCGCAGCGCAGCGCAGCGGCGGCCAAGGAGATCAAGGACCTGATCGGCGCCTCCGTGGAAACCGTCGGCGTCGGCAATTCGCTGGTGGCACAGGCCGGCAGCACCATGCAGGAAGTGGTGGAAAGCGTGCACCGCGTGCGCCAGATCATCAACGAAATCAGCACCGCTTCCAACGAACAGAGCGCCGGCATCGCGCAGGTCAATGAAGCGATTTCGCAAATGGATGCGGTGACGCAGCAGAACGCGGCGCTGGTCGAACAGGCTGCCGCCGCTGCGGCCAGCATGCAGCAGCAATCGGCAGCGCTGCTGCAGGCGGTGGGCGTGTTCCGCGTCGATGCCGAACCTTCCGCCGTCACGGCACGCCGCACGCCACGGCTTGGCCGCAGCTGATACCGTGCTATGATCCGGCCTGTCGAAAAAGGCAGGACCGGTTCAAGGTAAGCCCGGTCCCTCTCCGCCCCGGAGAGCTCTGCTCCGTGCGCAGTCTTGCACGAGAACCCACGACGATCCCGGCGCGATTGCGTCTCGGGCTCGTCGGGGCGTGGCCAATCGATCTTCCGGCACTCCCGTTGGGCCCACCAACCATGGAGTCATCATGCAATTGAATCACCTCGACCTGTCCGTGCCCGATGTGGCTGCGGCCTGCGCTTTCCTGACCCGCCATTTCGGCTTCACGCTGCTGCAAACCAAAGGCAACCAGGGCATGGCCGTGCTGGCCGGTGACGGCGGCGTGCTGCTCGTGCTCACGCGCTGCGCAGAGCCCAGCTATCCGAAGACATTCCACCTCGGCTTCCTCGTCGACGACCCAGGCCAGGTCGCCGCCAAACATGCCGAACTCGCAGCCGCCGCCGTCAGCGGGCTGTCACCGGTACAGCAGATGCGTGGCGGTCCGGGCTTTTATTGCCGCACGGAGTGGGGCATCCTGCTCGAAGTGAGCTGGCGCATTCCGCTTCAAGCCAATTGACCGAACTTTCGCAATAGCGGCTTTAGCGACTGGATCAGCGGCTCCGGCGAGACAGGCGGGCCATCAACGACCCAGGAGTTCTGGAACTCGGCAATCTCCAGTCCAACGATGTCGCACTCCGCGAGGACTTCGCACGCACTGCGCAAGTCCTCCAGCGTGAGGCCGTTCGGAGACACATAGTCGGTCGGGACAATTCCTGGCTCCAGCACATCGCAGTCCAGGTGCACATACACTGCGCGGCCGGCGATGGCCGAGCGGAGCTTCTCGGACAGGCCGGGACCCGGCGCGATGTGGCGCACCTTGCCCGATTCGATAAGGTCTACTTCAAATGGGTCCAGGTCGCGCTGCCCGACCAGTACAAGGTCGCCAAGTGCAATTCCAGCGCCGAGGCCGGATTCCCACAGCCCTGCCGGACCGGAGAGGGCCAATCCGCCGAGATATCCGCTGGTCGTCGACGCCGGTGTATTCAAGTCGGCGTGCGCATCGAACCATACGATGCAGACATCTTTGTGAAAGGCCGATATGACAGGCAGCGTGGCGAGTGAAACGGCGCACCTGCTGGTTGCCGAAAGCGGCTTCGCGCCCTTGGCGACGATTTCCTTGATGTGCTGTTGAATGGCAGTCAGGGTTGGCAACGCATGGTCCAACTCGATACGCCAATTGGTACTCAATGCCGGCTCAGGGTGGCCGATTGTCACCGCCGGTATCTCGAACAGTTTGCTGAGGTATTGGCCGATGGACCTGGCGCCGGGAATCGCCAGGTCGTTGTGGTCGCCTGCGCGTCCTTGAAAGATGGTCAATGCAGTAGTCATGGCAATGCGGTGACTGAGCGCCGCCATTCAACGGGCGGCGCATCAGTTGAGAATCAAGTGACGAAATTCCGTGCTATTTGATGCGGGTGTAGTTCATCTCCATCCACTTCATGTCCTTGCCGTTCGGGCCAGGCCCCCACATCTCGAGCTTGTGGTTGTCGTTGTCCGTGATCGCGACGCTCATTGTATAAGGGACTTCCTTGCCGCTCATCGGGTCGGACATCATGCCCTTGTACTTGATGGTATTGCCTTTCATGGTGCCATGCGCCAGGGTCATGCCGGTGCTGCCGGAATCAATCCAGCTGCCGAAGTATTTCTTCGTCACATTGTCATAGCCCTGCACGCCCATGCCGTCGAAAGGCTGGCCCATGAACTTGCCCTGGTAATTCTCCTGGAGGTAGCGGTTACCCATGATCCACTTGCGTTCCGTGGAACCGTCGCTTTCCTCAGGGGGTTTGGATGGGTCCATCCACATCTTCGACTTGACCGTGAACCTGCCGGCCAATGCATCGAGCTTCTTGTGCGGCTCGCCGGGGGTGGCGGCCTTGGTCATCATTTCCATTGCCGCCTTCTCGTCAGGCGGCTCGGCAGCTTTTTTCTTTTCCGGCGCAGCGCTAACGGCAGCGCCGGCAAGGGTGAATCCTGCAACTACAACCAGGTACTGCGCGACACGACGGAGCTTCATGGCATCCTCCTATCCAGCAGGGTTGTGGAGCAGCCATTCTCCGCGCCGTCGCGCAGGCCTGTCAACCGCCTCGTTGCGATTCGCGCAACTTGCGGCGCAACCGCAGGTTGTCGGCTACCGACGACACCAATGCCAGTGTCATCAGCGCGACTACCGCATCGACACCCAAGTAGCGCCAGAATGCCCATGCTCCCACCGCGCAAGCAATCGCGCACAACAGAAGAAAAATCTGGTCTTTCATCATCGAACCATCCGTGCCTGATAGAGACATCCTTTGTTAAGCGGAGTAGATGCTGACGGCTTCGACCATGAAAGGCGCGAGGTCGGGGTGGATGCTGTCGAAATTGGCGCGGAAGCGCGGGTCGTCGCGGTAGGTGGCGGCGAGCCGCGGCAGGTGTTCGCGCTCGGCGGGCCAGAAGTGCCGCATATGTTCATGCCAGCGGGCGACCAGCGCTTGCACGGCGCCGCTGCCGGCGCCCTGCTCCATCGCGGCTGCCAGCTCGGTGTAGATGGCGTTGCCTTCGTCGATCAGGCCT
>JBCNOX010000389.1:0-5375 GCA_039593645.1 Pseudoduganella sp. | reverse complement strand
CGGCCACGGCAGCGCGCGACAGCACAGGCACCATGTCGCGCATGCCGCCCGACGAGCCGCCCTGGCCGCCCGGCAGCTGCACCGAGTGGGTTGCGTCGAACACCACCGGTGCGCCGGTTTCGCGCATGATGGCCAGCGAACGCATGTCCGACACCAGGTTGTTGTAGCCGAAGGAAGCGCCACGCTCGCACGCCATGAAGTTGTCTTCATTCAGGCCCTTGGCCTTGGCTGCGGCACGCGCCTTGTCGATCACGTTCTTCATCTCGTGCGGCGACAGGAACTGGCCCTTCTTGATATTGACCGGCAGGCCGGATTCGGCGCAGGCGGTGATGAAGTCGGTCTGGCGGCACAGGAAGGCCGGGGTCTGGATCACGTCGACCACGGACGACACGGCGGCGATTTCTTCCACGGTGTGCACGTCGGTCAGGACCGGAACCTGCAGCTCGCGCTTGACGTCGCCCAGGATTTCCAGGCCCTTTTCCATGCCCGGACCGCGGTAGGAAGTACCGGAGGTGCGGTTGGCCTTGTCGAAGGACGACTTGTAGATGAACGGGATGCCCAGTTCAGCGGTCATTTCCTTCAGCGCGCCGGCGGTGTCGAACGCCATCTGGCGCGATTCGATCACGCAGGTGCCGGCGATCAGGAAGAACGGTTTATCCAGGCCTACATCGAATCCACAAAGCTTCATGCGACATTCTCCTTGGTTTCGACTGCCTTCAGGGCCGGCTTGCCTGCTGCCGCTTTATGCGCCAGGGCTGCCTTGATGAAGGAGGTGAACAGCGGGTGGCCGTCACGCGGGGTCGATTTGAATTCAGGGTGGTACTGCACGCCCATATACCATGGGTGGGCGTTGGGGCCAGTGCGCGGCAGTTCCATGATCTCGCACAGGTTCTCGTTCGGGGTGCGCGCTGCCACCACCAGGCCGGCTTCTTCAACACGGGCCAGGTAATGGTTGTTCGCTTCATAGCGGTGACGATGGCGCTCGGTCACGACGCTGCCGTAAATCTCCGAAGCCAGGGTGCCCGGCTTCACTTCGCAGGTCTGCGCGCCCAGGCGCATGGTGCCGCCCAGGTCGGAGTTGGCGTCGCGCTTCTCGATCTTGCCGTCTTCGTTCTGCCATTCGTCGATCAGGGCCACCAGCGGCTGCTCGGTGTCCGGCTCGAACTCAGTGGAGTTGGCCTTGGTGAAGCCTGCCATGTGGCGCGCGTATTCGATCAGCGCCACCTGCATGCCCAGGCAGATGCCCAGGTAAGGCACCTTGGATTCGCGGGCGAATTGCGCCGCCTTGATCTTGCCTTCCACGCCGCGCTTGCCGAAGCCGCCCGGCACCAGGATCGCGTCGAACTTCGACAGCTCGGCGGTGCCCTTGGTTTCGATCTCTTCAGAGTCGATGTATTCGATGTTGACGCGCGACTCGGTGTGCAGGCCGGCGTGGCGCAGCGCTTCGGTCAGCGACTTGTAGGATTCGGTCAGTTCGACGTACTTGCCCACCATGCCGATCGACACTTCCGCTTTCGGGTTCTCCAGGTTGTGGATCAGCTTTGCCCACATCGACAGGTCGGCCGGCGCCGGGTTCAGGTCCAGCGCTTCGCAGATGATCGCGTCCAGGCCCTGGTCGTGCAGCATCTGCGGCACTTTGTAGATGGTGTCCACGTCCCACACCGAAATCACTGCGCGTTCTTCGATGTTCGAGAACAGCGAGATCTTCGCCACTTCGTCTTCCGGGATCTTGCGGTCCGCGCGGCACAGCAGCGCGTTCGGGGAGATACCGATTTCGCGCAGCTTCTGCACCGAGTGCTGGGTAGGCTTGGTCTTCAGTTCGCCGGCCGATGCGATGTATGGCACCAGGGTCAGGTGAACGAAGGCGGAATTCTTGCGTCCGGCGCGCAGCGACAGCTGGCGGGCGGCTTCCAGGAACGGCAGCGATTCGATATCGCCCACGGTGCCGCCGATTTCGCACAGGGCGACATCGTAGCCTTCCGCGCCACGGCGGATGTAGTCCTGAATTTCATTGGTGATGTGCGGGATCACCTGCACGGTCTTGCCCAGGTACTCGCCGCGGCGTTCCTTGCGGATCACGGATTCGTAAATCTGGCCGGTGGTGAAGTTGTTCACCTTGCGCATGCGGGTGGAGATGAAACGCTCGTAGTGGCCGAGGTCCAGGTCAGTCTCAGCACCATCATCGGTAACGAAAACTTCACCGTGCTGCATTGGGCTCATGGTGCCTGGGTCCACGTTGATGTACGGGTCCAGCTTGAGCATGGTGACTTTGAGGCCACGCGATTCGAGGATCGCGGCGAGGGAGGCGGCGGCAATCCCTTTACCAAGGGACGACACAACGCCACCAGTGACGAAGACAAATTTGGTCATTGCGAGATCGGCGCCGGGGAGGCGCGCAGCGGGAAATTGAAATTATAGCTCATTTTGGAAGCAAATGCGTGCGCCACCGAACAGACCCAGGCCCGGCCAAACCGCAACAATGACATTATTTCAACAGGAGGCCACCATGAGTCTTGATCGCGACGAATATGGCAACTATGTCGACACGGGCCACCAGGGCCCAGGTCCCCGCCTGATGGGCGCAGACACCCTGATCGGCGACCATGTCCATAACCTGAAGAATGAGCATTTGGGCACGGTCAAGGAAATCATGCTCGACATGCAGACCGGTCACATCGCCTATGTGGTGATGGCGTCCGGCGGCGTGCTGGGCATCGGCGAGAAGCTGTTTGCGGTGCCGTTCGAGGCGCTGTCGCTCGACACGTCCAACCACCGCATGACGCTGAATATCGAGAAGGAGCGCATCGAACAGGCGCCCGGCTTCGACAAGAACCACTGGCCCGACATGGCCAACCAGACCTGGGCTACTGAGCTGCACAACTTCTACGGCACCAGCAGCACGACCAGCGGCCCAAGCCATCTGGACCAGAGCTCGCGCTAAAGCTCCAGCCGCATCGGGATAAAGCGTATCCCGTGCATTTCCGCCACCGGGCCGGTAGCCGTAAAGCCCAGGTGGCGGTACATGGCTTCGGCGAAGCCTGAAGAATTGACCGTGAAGCTGCCCGGGTTGCCGCGCGCCAGCGCCGCATCCCGCGCGACGTGCCAAAGCCGCTTACCTACGCCCTGCCCGTGCCATGGCGATCCCACGTAAAGGCTGAACAGGTGGGTGTTGTCGCGCACCGCCACTACGCCAGCCAGCGTTTCGCCGTCGAAGGCCAAATGGTAGTGGTAGTGATCGTCTTGCAGGTTGCGGCGGATGATATCGGGCGACAGCGATACCAGGAATTCTTCCGCGCCGGTTCCATCCGGCTCAATCGTCAGGTAAGGCTGCAGCGACAGGATCAAGGCGCTGATGGCCGCTGCGTCATCGGCCACTGCTGGCCGTATGTCAAACTCCCGGAACAATGTTCTCTCCTTCAACCAGCACGTATCGGCCGCCATCGAATTTGTAGCGCGCCATGCCGGTTACGTCCTTTCGCTTGCGCGCCTCGGTTTCCGGCGCATTCTCGGCACGCTCCTCATCGTAGCCGGCAAAGCGCAGCACCAGGTCGTCGTACGGCGCGCCTTCGCGCTTCTCGAATTTCCATTTGCCTTCGACCGACCAGCAATGCGAGGTTTCCTCGCCGCAGGCGCCTTCATTTTCCGACGACAGCGACACGTCGCCAGCCAAGTCGTGCAAGTTGCCGTCGGCCAGGTCAAACACGGAAATCAGGTTGATTGAATAACCCTGCCAGATGCCGCCATGATGCACGATGAACCCAGGCTTGCCTTCGCCCAGCGCGACCCACTCCACCTCGCCAAAGCTACCGCTAGAGCCGAGAGAGGCAACGTTTTCATGGCGCGCTTCGACCTTCCATTTGCCGCCGTCCCTGCGCAGGACGTATGCATTCAGCAGGCCGGTCGTGACGTGATAAGCCATTGCTTCGCCATTCGAATCGACCATTTGCGCGTTGGCGACAACGGCTACCCTGCCATCGGGCAGCTCGCGCATGGCGACCGGTTCGAGGCGATAGAGGCTCAGTTCATCGCGCTTTTCGACATCCGGCAACTCAACGTCCAGATAATTTTCGTGCGCAGCCTTGTCGCCATACACAACCCGCAGAAGCTCCATCATGCGGGCGGTCTTGGGGTCGACCACCGGCTTCGCCACCACTGCCGTCGCCGCAGCCGATGCCGAGGCCGGCTCGCCCACTGCCGGCGGCTCCGCTTTTTGGGTGCAGGCAGCAAGCAACATTACAGCACCAAGCAATACCAGCTTATTCACTTTGAGATACCTCCGCAGGATTTTCGCCAGCAGCCAGACGAATGCCCTTCTCGTCCAGCGAATAGCGGGCCGTTGATTTGATCTGACGCTTGTCGCGCGGCCCGAGGGCGGCGACATACTCTTCGTATGACGGTTCGACAGCGGCGTTTTTTGCCATCTCGTCGGCCTTGTTCTGTGCCTCTTGCGGCCGTTTTTCGTCAACGCCAGTGAAGGTGATTTCGAGGTCGGCAAAAGTCTGCCCGGGTTTCTGCACAAGCTGCCATTCGCCGCTGATATCCCAGCAATGCGGGCGTTCGTCGTCGCAGTCGCCCTCACTATCCGAGTGGACCAGAATCGTCTTGCTGGCCAGGGTGCGCATGTCTTTCGCTGTCAGGTCGAACAGCGCCAGCGATTTCACCGACTGTCCGCGATTGCCGCTTTGGTCGACGATCGCGAATCCTGGCTTGCCGGGCCCCAGCGTTACCCACGTCAGCTCTCCGGCGAAGCCATTGCTGCCCATGTCGGCGATCGACTCGTGCCGCCGGGTCACCGTCCACTTCCCATCGATCTTGTCCAGCAGGTAGGCGCTGATCGTCGCCTGCTGCGCCATATCGCGCATGCCGGGCTCAGGACTGTCGGGAGGAATTTCGCCGATGACCAGTGCCGCCTTACCGTTTTCTAGTTCTTTAACGCCCAGCACTTCGCGGCCATTGACCAGCGCAGCATCGCCGAACACGGCACGCGACAAAGCCGTTTCAAGATCCTGTTCTTTGGGAGCGGCGGCCGCGACGCCTTTCGGGGCGGCTGGTTCGGTTTCTGGTGTTCGCTGGCAGGCAGCCAGCAGGCATAAAGCAAGAAGTGATATCAATTTTCCATTCATGCAAAAATTTTATCACCCCACGCCTGCGCACATTGTCGTCAAAAATCACTGGCGCACTTCGCGCCTTATTGGAAGTCGCGGCTGGCGGTGGGCAGGCGGCCAAGCATGTGCGACAGGTCGACCAGGCGGCGCGCGACCAGGTGGCGCACGATGCCTTCCTGCTGCCACACGCCGTACACGCCAAGCAGCGAGGAACCCAGCACTTCGCGGCGGTATTTTTCCACCAGGTCTGGCCAGACGATCACGTTGACG
>JBCNOX010000388.1:0-5376 GCA_039593645.1 Pseudoduganella sp. | reverse complement strand
GAAATTGCGCAGTTCGCGTACATTGCCCGGCCAATCCGCCGCCTGCCACGCCGCCATCTGTGCTGGCGTCCACATTGGGATCGGGCGTTGATAGCGCTGCGCCGCCTCGGCGACAAAGTGCGCCAGCAGCAGCGGAATATCTTCGCGCCGGTCGCGCAGGCGCGGCAAATCGATGCTGATCACGCCGATCCGGTAATACAGGTCTTCACGGAACAGCCCCTGCGCCGACAGTGCCAGCAAGTCTGCCTTGCTGGCCGCGACAACCCGGCAATCCAGCGGCACCGATTCGTTCCCGCCCAGCCGTTCAAGGCGCCGCTCCTGCAGCACGCGCAGCAGCTTGACCTGCAAAGCCATCGGCATGCTCTCGATCTCGTCGAGGAACACGGTTCCGCCGTTGGCAAATTCCAGCTTGCCGATGCGCCGCTTCTGCGCCCCGGTGAAGGCTCCCGCCTCATGGCCAAAGATTTCGCTCTCGAACACCGACTCCGGCAGCGCGCCGCAATTGATGGCAACGAAGTTTCCCTTGCGTCCGCTGGCTGCATGAATCAGCCGCGCCATGACTTCCTTGCCGGTGCCGGTCTGGCCATTGATCAGGATATCCACCCCGGTCGGCGCCACATTGCGCACCACGACCTTCAAATGCTCGATGGCTTCCGAACGCCCGATTAGATCGGGCATGTCGGGATGCTGCGCGCGTTCGGAGCGCAGACGGCGGTTCTCCAGCACCAGGTTGCGGCGTTCCTGCGCGCGCTTTACCGCATCCATCAAGCGTTCGGAGGAAAAGGGCTTTTCGATGAAGTCGTATGCTCCGGCGCGCATGGCCTCGACCGCCATGGAGACGTCGCCGTGGCCGGTCACCACGATGACCGGCAGTTCGGCATCCAGCGCGGCCACGCGGGCCAGCAGGTCGAGGCCGGAAAGCCCCGGCAGCCGCACGTCGGTCACCACCACGCCTGCGAAATTCGCCAGCAACAACGGCAGCGCTTCCTCAGCACTCGAGCAGGCCTGCACCGCAAAACCGCCCAGCTCCAGCGTTTGCGAGGTGGCCAGCCGCAGCGCGGCCTCGTCTTCAACCAATAGCGCCTTCATCGACCAGCTCCTTCTTTAATAAGCGGTAAGCGTAACTCAAACTGCGCACCGCCGCCGTCCAGGTTGCGGGCCAACAGACCGCCGTTCATGGCCTGCACGATCGACGAGGAGATCGCCAACCCCAGGCCGAGCCCTTTCCCGGCAGGCTTGGTGGTGAAGAATGGCTCGAACAGGTGGGCGGCCACTTCCTGCGGAATGCCTGGGCCGCTGTCGCTGATGCGGGCGACGCCTTCGGCGCCCTCGCGCGACAGCACGACAGAGACGCGCGGCTCCGGCCGGCCCTCGACGGCATCCAGGGCGTTGCGCAGCAGGTTAATCAGTACTTGTTCAATGCGAACCGTATCGCCCGAAACCGTCAGCTGCTCGGAGCCGGTATCGATTTCCATCGCCACGTTGCGGCGCTTGCTCTCGCTTTCCAGCAGGAAGGCCGAGCTCCGCACGGCACGACCCAGGTCGACCGGGCCAATGGTTTCATCCTTGCGCGCGAAGCCTTTCAACTGGCTGATGATGGCTCCCATGCGCGCACTGGCATCGCCGATGTGGCCAAGATTGCTGGCCGCCTGCTCCGGCTGGCCGCGCTCCAGGAATGTGCGCGCGTTGTCGGCAAAGGCCCGGATCGCTGCCAATGGCTGGTTCAGTTCATGCGTCATGCCGGCCGCCATCTGGCCCAGCATGGCCAGTTTGCCGGCCTGCACCATCTCGTTCTGCGTGGTGCGCAGGATGCGGTTGGTTTCGCTCAGTTGCTGCGTGCGCTGGGCGATGCGCGATTCCAGCTCGCGGTCGAAGGCCAGGCGTTCTTCGCGGCGGCGGCGGCGCTGGTGCATGGCCCAGTAGGACACGCCGCCGCAGGCCAGCAGCAACGCGGTCGCCAGTGCCCAGTTGATGCCGCTGCGGACCACGCGCAACTGGCTGGGGAAGATCATGAGCTGCCAGCCAAGCCGTCCCACCTCCTGGGTGACGCGCGGGCCAGGGTTACGGGCCAGCGGCGTGACTTCGCGGCCGATGTATTGCTGCGTGCTGGCCAGTTCCGCCACAGCATCGGGCGGCAACGGTGTCAGGCTGTGGTAGCGCCAGTTCGGACGGTTGCTGAGGAAAATCACGCCGTGGCGGTCGGCCAGCACGATCGGGTCTTCGCTGCTGTTCCAGTTGCGTTCCAGCTCCACCAGGCTGATCTTGACCGCGATCACGCCTTCGATCCTGCCAAGCCGCCGCACTGGCTGTGCGATGAAGTAGCCAGCCTCGCTGGTGCTGGTGCCAATGCCGTAGAAGCGGCCCGCTTCGCCATGCAGCGCGGCCTGGAAATAAGGGCGGTAGGAGAAGTTCTTGCCGGCGAAGCCGAGCGGCTGGTCCCAGTTGCTGGCGCCCAGCGTCAGGCCGTTGCGGTCCATCAGGTAAAGCGCGCCAACCTTGGCTTGCTGCTGGATGGTTTGCAGCGTCTGGTTCAGGCGGGCGATGGCGTCCGGATCCTTCGGGTGGGCGAGGGCATTGGTCAGGTCGGGCTGCTGCGCCAGGACGAAGGGCAGGGTTTCAAAGCGTTCCAGCACCGACTGCAGTTCCGGCGCCATGAGCTGGAGCTGGCGCTGGCCTTGCGCCAGCTGCTCATTGCCGGCGCGATGAGCGCCGAGCAGGTAGGCGGCCACGATGATCGCGGCCGCCGGGGATAACAGCAAGAGGAAAGGTTTGCGCATAAGCGCAATTTTAGTCCACCGCAGCCATGCGCAGTTCGTCGCTGTGATGACGTTGCTGCTCTTCCATTACCAGCGCGCCAAGCTCGCGTTTGAGCGCATTGAAGTCGGCCGATGCCGGATCGCGCATGCGCGGCAGTTCCACTATCATGTCGCGCTTGACGGTGCCTGGGCGGTAAGTCATGACCACGATGCGGTCGGCCAGGTAGATCGCCTCTTCGATACTGTGGGTGACGAAGATGATGGTCTTTTTCAGATCCGACCAGATGCGCAACAGTTCGTCCTGCAGGTTGCGGCGGGTCAGTGCATCCAGCGCGCCGAACGGTTCGTCCATCAGCATGATCGGCGAATCCAGTGCCAGCACGCGGGCAATCGCCACGCGCTGGCGCATGCCGCCCGACAGGTCTTTCGGATAGCGGTTGCGGAAGTCGGACAGCGACAGCATGCCCAGCAACTGGTCAACGCGCTGCTTGATCTCCGCTTGCGCCATGCCTTTGATTTCCAGGCCGAAGGCGATGTTCTTTTCAACGGTCATCCATGGGAACAGCGCGTATTCCTGGAACACCATGCCGCGCTCCGGGCCCGGGCCTGTGATCAACTGGCCATCGGCCGTGATCTCGCCGCTGGAAGGCAGCGAGAAACCGGCGATGGCGTTCAGCAGGGTGGACTTGCCGCAGCCCGATGGGCCCAGCAGGCAGACGAACTGGCCCTGCGGGATCTGCAGGTTGATGTCGCGCAGCGCCACCACTTCGCGGTTGTCGGTCTTGAATACCTTGTTGACGCGTTTGACGTCGATATGGGTTGCGCTCATCTTAATTCTCCAGGCCGCGGTGCCAGCGCAGCAGATGGTTATTCAGTTTGTTCATGCCGATGTCGATCGCCAGGCCAAGCAGGCCAATGCTGATCATGCCGGCGATGATCTTGTCCGACCAGAAGTACTCGCGTGCTTCCAGGATGCGGAAACCGAGGCCGTTGTTCACGGCGATCATCTCGGAAACGATCACCACGATGAAGGCGGTACCGATGCCGATGCGTACGCCGGACAGGATGTAAGGCACGGCTGCCGGCAGCATCACGCGGACAAACATGGTGCGCTGGCTGACGCCCAGGTTGCGGGCGGCGCGCACGTAGATGCCGTCCACCTGGCGCACACCGGCGATGGTGTTCATCAGTACCGGGAAGAAGGCGCCCAGTGCAATCAGGAACACGGCTGGCGCGTTGCCCAGGCCGAACCACAGGATCGCCAGCGGGATGTAGGCAATCGGCGGGATCGGGCGCAGCACCTGCAGCAGGGGATTGAGCCAGTCGTACATGCGCTTGCTCGAACCCATCACCAGGCCGAAAGGCAGGGCCAGGCCGGCGCCGACCGCGAAGCCTACCAGCACACGGTACATGCTGCTGATGGTGTCGCCAATCAGTTCACCGGACAGCGCCCAGGACAGCCAGGAGCTGGCCGCCGGGTCGTAGGCCTGCAATGGCAGCAGGTACTCGACCCACTTGGTGACGACTGCCCAAGGGGAGGGCAGTACTTGCGGGTTGATCCACTCCAGCGCAGCGCTGGCCTGCCACAATGCGATGACCAGCACGGGCACCACGGAGCCCGCTGCGATCTGGCGCAAATTCAGTTTTGCCATGATATGCCTCGCTTACTTGATGTTCAGGCTTTTCTTGGCTTCGTCCAGCAGGTCGGTCTTGACCCACTCGGTTGCCACCGGCACCTTGCGCATCTTGCCCACGCCGGTCTTGTTCATCACGTCCGTGGTGACCTGGATATGCTGCGGGGAGATGTCGTAGGTGTACGGCGAGTTGGCGATCGCGTCCTGGAAATCGTCGGAAGTGATCTGGCCTTTGAAGATCACGTCGCGCACGTATTTCTCGGCAGTCGGCTTGTTGTCGATAAAGGTCTTGGTCGCCTGCACGAAGCAGTTCATGAACTTGGCGGCGGTGGCGCGGCGAGTGGAGTAGAACTTTTCGCTCATCACCATGGTGCGCACTGGCTCGCCGATCGGGGTGTCATATGGCTTCATCACTTCCACGCCGAAGCCCTTGTTGATGGCTTGCGAGGATTGCGGCTCCGATTGCATGATCGCGTCCAGGTTCTTGCCGAGCAGCGCCTGGTTCAGGTCTGCAAAGGCCAGGAACACCAGCTGCACGTCCTTGCCCGGCTGGTCGGAGAAGGTCAGGCCGGCTTGCGACAGTTCGGCCGCCAGCAGCACTTCGTGGATGCCGCCGCGCGTCACGCCGACTTTCTTGCCTTTCAAATCCTTGACGGCCTTGATGCCGCTGTCGGGGCGCGCGACCAGGCGCGCGCCACCTTTGGCGAAACCGGCGACGACATAAATCGGTGCGCCATTGGCGCGGCCCTGGATGGCGGCTTCGGATGCTGTGGCGCCGACATCGAGTTCGCCGGCCAGGATGGCCTGCATCACGTCGGGGCCCTTAGCGAAGACGTGTTCTTCGACCTTGATGCCGCACTTCGGCGCGATTTCCTTGATATACGAGACGGCGCCGTAGTGCGCGAATTTCAGGTTGCCGAGGCGGACAACTTCCTGGGCGTTGGCGGCGGAAGCGAATGCTGCGGCCACGAAGAGGGATGCGAGTT
>JBCNOX010000387.1:0-5379 GCA_039593645.1 Pseudoduganella sp. | reverse complement strand
GAGCCAAACATTTCGCTGATGCCCAGATCTTAGCAACTGCGCTGCTTGCGGGACGCACCGTTGACCGGGCGTTCAGTCCGATGAGACAGGGACCAGGATTTCGCGGCTGCCGTTGGCCGACATCGAGGACAGGATGCCGGCCGCCTCCATGTCTTCCACCATGCGGGCGGCACGGTTGTAGCCGATCCTTAACTGGCGCTGGATGGATGAGATCGAGGCGCGCCGGGTACGGATGACAAAGGCTACCGCTTCGTCGTACAGCGGGTCGGTTTCGCCGGCACTGACGTCGCCCAGCAGGTCGGGCGTCGGCTCGTCGGTTTGCGGGCCGGCCAGGATCGCTTCTTCATATTCCGGTTCGCCGAACTGTTTCAGGTAATCGACCACGCGGTGCACTTCTTCGTCCGACACGAAAGCGCCGTGCACGCGTTGCGGATAACCGCTGCCCGGGGGCAGGAACAGCATGTCGCCGTGGCCAAGCAGGCTTTCGGCGCCCATCTGGTCCAGCACCGTGCGCGAGTCGATCTTGGACGACACCTGGAAGGCAACGCGGGTCGGGATATTGGCCTTGATGAGGCCCGTGATCACGTCAACCGAAGGACGCTGCGTGGCCAGGATCAGGTGGATGCCAGCGGCACGCGCTTTCTGCGCCAGGCGCGCAATCAGCTCTTCGATCTTCTTCCCGGCCACCATCATCAGGTCGGCCAGCTCGTCGATGATCACGACGATGGTCGGTAGCGTCGACAGCGGCTCCGGCGCGTCGGGCGTGAGCGAGAACGGGTTGGTGATGTATTTTTCCGCGGCCTTGCCGTCGCGGATTTTCTGGTTGAAGCCGGCCAGGTTGCGCACGCCCAGCGCGGACATCAGGCGGTAACGCTTTTCCATTTCGGCGACGCACCAGGTCAACGCGTTGGCCGCCAGCTTCATATCGGTGACGACGGGCGCCAGCAGGTGCGGGATGCCGTCGTAGACCGATAGTTCCAGCATCTTCGGATCGATCATGATCAGCCTGACGTCGGTTGGCGTGGCTTTGTACAGCAAGGATACGATCATGGCGTTGATCGCCACCGACTTGCCGGAGCCGGTGGTGCCGGCAACCAGCATGTGCGGTGCGCGCGCCAGGTCGGTAACGACTGGCGCGCCGGTAATGTCCTTGCCCATCGCCAGCGTCAGCTGCGAGCGCGAAGCGCGGTAGGCATCCGAGGCCAGCATTTCGGAAAGCTGGATCATGTGGCGGCGCGTATTCGGCAGCTCGAGGCCCATGCACGTCTTGCCGGGTATGGTTTCGACCACGCGCACCGAGGTGACGGCGAGTGCGCGCGACAAATCCTTCATCAGGGCAACGATCTGTGCGCCGCGCACGCCGATCGCCGGTTCGATCTCGAAACGGGTGATCACCGGGCCGGCGGAGGCGCCAAGCACGGTTACCGGGACCTTGAACTCCTTCAGGCGCTGCTCGATCAGGCGGCCGGTTTCTTCCAGCTCTTCGGAGGAAACTTCAAACCTGGCTTCGGAGTAGGCATCCAGCAGATCGAGGCCCGGCAGTTCGACGTCGAAGCCCGGTTCGGCGCTGACCGTGACCGGCTCCACGACAGGTGCTGCGACGGGTGAACCCATGGACGAAACCACGGGCGCGGCCGGGGCGCCCGGCGTGAACGCCGGCACGACCGGTTCAGGCGGCACTTGCAGCGTCGATGCTACGGTCGCCGGGATTGAAGCCGGCTCCTGCCAGGAGAGCGCGGACGGTGCGGGAATCGTGCTTTGCTTGTACGGCGTGTATTCAACTTCCGGCACGGCGCTTGCAGATGGTTGCGGCTGTGCTGGTGTCAGCGGCACGCTGGCGATGTCGTTGATCCACACAGGCTCCGGAATGGTGGCTGCAATCGTGCGCACTTCAACTGCGGTGTGAACCAGCTGGACTTCGACCACCGCAGCCTGGGCCTGGGGAGCTTGCGGGAGTGGGGTGTGCTGGGGCCGCACCGGCTCCGCGGCGCGCGGCAACTTCACGATCCTGACGGTTTGCGGCTGCCTGGTTTGGGCTTTGGCTTCCTCCTTGGCTTTGGCGCGCGCCAGCATCGCCGGGGTTGGGCGCAGGCTTTCGACTTCGGCCCACTCTGTGCGAGGTCGGGCCGTGGAGCCGCGCGCCTTCTCGGCCGCATCGGCGCCGAAAAAACGCGCTGGAGAGGAATCCGGGGCGTCCTCCCACGCGGGACGCTTATTAGTGGTGCGTGACTGACCGGCAGGGCCGGAGGCGGCGGCTGCGGTGTACGTGCTGCGTGTGGGCACGCGCCGTTCCGGCCCGGCAGGACGCTTGATCAGGCGGATGGCGCGGCCGCACCAGGCCAGGAATGCCAGGGCGCGATAGCCAAACATCCAGGGCACGGCCACCATGCCGAATGCGAGGATCACGAAAATGCCAAAAGCGCGGCCACTCGCCGCTGCGATTGAATTGGCCAGCAACATCAGCAAGGTGCCGAGCAATAAGCGAATGAAGCCTTGCCCGAGCAGGGTGGTCCGCTTCAGCAGGAACACCTTCACAAGGCGCCATAAGAGGGGGAGCGTCCACAACACAGACCAGCCAAACCACGACATCACTGCCATTCAAATCTTTCCTGAAAATAGCTCGACCGGAGTTTATCACGAGCAATGATGACAATAAGAGACGTGAATTGTTGGATTTGGAGAGAATTTGGGCGAAGTTCTTAGGCTTTTAGGTGCCAATATGCAAAAAAATGTTGCTTTGGGGTCATCATTTCTATCGCTGAGGGGGGCTGTTCGTTTATAATCGCCGGCTTCCTCCAGTTTTCCGATAGTTCACCAAAAGTGCGTACCCAGGGCATCAGTTTTTCAATCCTCAGGCATTCCGCATGGGCGCCGGGCCTTACTACGCCTGATGCCTGGCAGGCCTGGGCGCAAGCGCCGTTTGCGATCGAACCGGGCGAGGAGCCTGGCGTGAAAGCGATGCCGGCCTTGCTGCGCCGCCGCGCCGGCTTCCTCGGCAAGATGGCACTGGAAGTGGCATACGACTGCCTCGATGGCCGCAGCGGCGTACCGACGGTATTCTGTTCGCGCCACGGCGATGTCGCGCGCGCAGTCGAACTGCTGTCGGACCTGGCGCGCGGCGAACCGCTGTCGCCCATGGCCTTCGGCATGGCGGTGCACAATGCAATCCCCGGTCTGTTCAGCATTGCCCGCGGCGATCGCGCCAATTACACGGCGCTGGCTGCCGGCACGGCGTCGGTCGAGCATGCGCTGATCGAGGCCTGTGGCCTGCTGGCCGACGGCGCGCCGATGGTCCTGCTGGTGGCATGCGATTGCCCGCTGCCGGAATTGTTTGCCCCATTCGAGGAAAATGAAGAACAACCGCATGCGTGGGCATGGCTGATTGCGCCTGCCGGCGAAGATGCGATCGGGCTGGATTGGGAAGCTTGCGCCGAGGCGCCCGTCGGCGCCATGCCCGGCAGTCTTGAAGTGGCAGCTTTCCACGCCAGCGGCGCGCGCCGCCTGGAACGTTGCGACGGCCGCCTGCGCTGGACCTGGAGCCGCCATGCTTGACCGTTATTGGCGCATTTTTGTCACGGGCCTGAGCTTCGTGGTCTTTGGTGCCGGCGGCATCGTTCTGGGCCTGCTCGTATTCCCGCTGATGAACTTGTTGATCCGCGACCGGCAACGGCGCGTCAATGCGGCCCGCACCGTGATCCGCCGCGTGTTCCGCGTATATATCGAGATGATGCGGGTGATCGGCGTGCTGCGCTATGAAGTGCGCGGGCTGGAAAAGCTGGAGCGGGGCGGCATGCTGATCCTGGCCAATCATCCGACGCTGCTCGATACCGTGTTCCTGATGGCGTTCGTGAAGAATGCCGATTGCATCGTCAAAGGCGCGCTCTGGAACAATCCGTTCACCCGTGGCCCGGTGCGTGGTGCTGGCTATATCAATAACGAGGGCGGTGCGGAGCTGATCGACGATTGCATCGCATCCCTGGAGCGCGGCAACAACCTGATTATCTTCCCCGAAGGGACGCGCACGCCGAAGAATGGTGTGATCAGCATGAAGCGCGGCGCCGCCAATATTGCGGTGCGCGGCGGTCGCGACATTACCCCGATACTGTTGCAATGCGATCCGCCGACGCTGCACAAGGGGGAGAAGTGGTGGCGCGTGCCGTCGCGCCGCTTCCTGATCCAGATCGACGTGCAGGACGACCTGGCGGTCGCACGATTTACGGAGGGCGCGAGCGATGTGATGGCAGCGCGCCAATTGACCGACTTCTTACAGAATTATTTTGCCGGAAAGTGCCAAAGCAATGCTTGAACTCGAAGTGAAACAACTGATCATCGATGCCCTCCAACTGGAAGACATCACACCGGATGATATCGACAGCGCAGCGCCGCTGTTCATCGAAGGCCTGGGCCTCGATTCTATCGACGCGCTCGAACTGGGCGTCGCTTTGCAGAAGAAATACGGGATTTCGCTCTCCGCCGATTCGGAAGAGACCCGCCGCCATTTCGCCTCGGTGCGGGCGCTGGCGGCGATGATTGAGAGCCACAGACAGAAATAAAACAACTTAAGGGTGAAAGATGATTAATCTGAAAGAAATGAGCAAGGACCAGCTGCAAGCCTGGGTGGTCGACCTGCTCGCCGAAATGTTTGAACTGGATAAGTCGGAACTGACCGCCGAATCCAATCTGTACGCCGACCTGGATATCGACAGCATCGATGCGGTCGACCTGGCCGTGAAGCTGAAACAGCTCACCGGCCAGCGCCTGCAACCGGAAGTGTTCAAGACCATCCGCACCATCGGTGACGTGGTGGAAGCGCTGGCCGGCAAGACGGAGCAGGCTGCGTAAACACGATGGGATTGAGCGTTCTGGCGGCAGCGATTACCCTGCTGTATCCACTGGCAATCTGGTTTGGCCACGGCCGTATCGAGCCGCGCTGGCTGGCCGGCTTGCTGCTGGTCGCAGCCATCTCGCGGCTGCCTGCGCTGAAGCTGAACGGCGTCGCGCGCTGGTCGGTGGCCGGCGCGCTGGTGCTGGTGGCTGCGGCCATCTGGAGCAATATGCTGCTGCCGCTGAAACTGTATCCGGTGCTGGTGAGTGCGGCGCTGCTGGCTGGTTTCGCCTACAGCCTGACGACACCGATGTCCGCTGTCGAACGCATGGCACGCCTGCGCGGCGAGGACTTCCCGCCCGTGGCGCAAGCCTATATGCGCAAGGTGACGCAGGTGTGGTGCGGCTTCTTCGTGGTGAATGGCGCTATCGCCCTGGGCACTGCACTGTGGGCGCCGGAGGCCATCTGGTCGCTGTACACCGGTGTCGTTTCCTATGCGCTGATGGCGCTGTTATTTGGCGCAGAATACCTGGTGCGCCTGCGATTCAAGCGCT
>JBCNOX010000386.1:0-5392 GCA_039593645.1 Pseudoduganella sp. | reverse complement strand
CGCCACCGGCTTGGCCTTGAGGCGGTTGGCGTAGTCGTTTTCACGCTGCGCCAGGGTGTCGTTATGGGTTTGCATCAGTTTCTTGACCAGCACCTTGCCGGTCTTGGGGAAGAAATACACCTTGCGCGGATAAATGTCGCACAGGTCTTCGGCCACAATGCGGATTTTTTCGTTCTTCAGGAAGCTTTGCACGAAGGCGGCATTGCGCTCGCCGACATTGATCGCGGTAAAGCCCTTCAGCACGGCGCCGCCGCCGAATACCTTGGCTTCCATGTTCTCGCGCCGGGCGCCGGCCTTCAGCAGATCGTTGATCAGCACTTCCATCGCATAGGTGCCGTAGCGCGCCGAAGCGGAAACCGGGCTGCTGGCATCGGCGCCGCCGTCCGGCAGCATGAAGTGGTTCATGCCGCCCAGGCCGGTCTGCCGGTCGCGGATGCAGGCCGACACGCAGGACCCGAGCACGGTCACGATCAGCATGTCCTTGTTGGTGTAGTAGTACTCGCCCGGCAGGATCTTGGCCGCGTCGCAATCGAACGTGCGATCGTAATAAACGTTGGTCGCGAATTGTTCTTTATCCATGTCATGCCCTCTTGCGTTCATCGAGCTCGTAGACGGTCTTGCCGCGCAACTTCAAAGCGTCCGACACGTACAGGAAATTCTCGGAATGGCCGGCAAACAGCAGGGCATCCGGCTTCATCAACGGCACAAAGCGCGACAGGATCTTGCGCTGGGTCGCCTTGTCGAAATAGATCATCACGTTGCGGCAGAAGATCACGTCGAAGCCGGGGCGGATATCCCACTTCTCGTCCAGCAGGTTGACCTGCCGGTAGGTGATCAGCGAGCGCAGTTCCTGGCGCACGCGCGCCATGCCTTCGTTGGCGCCGCGTCCCTTCAGGAAAAAGCGGCGCTGCTGTTCGGGCGACAGCTTGTCGATCCGCTCCATCGGGTAGACGCCGTTGGCGGCCGTGGCCAGCACGTTGGTGTCGATATCGGTGGCCAGGATATGCACCGGCGGCGTCAGCGTATTGAACGCTTCGCAGCACGTGATGGCAATTGAATACGGTTCTTCTCCGGTGGAACTGGCGGAGCACCAGATATTGATCGATTCCCCGCGCTTGGCCTTGAGGTGCTCGGCCAGCAGCGGGAAATGGTGCGCCTCGCGGAAGAACGAGGTCAGGTTGGTGGTCAGCGCATTGGTAAACGCTTCCCACTCGCCGTTACCCAGGCGCCCGCCTTCCAGGTCGTCCAGGTAACGCACGAAACTGTTGATGCCGGTGGCGCGCAAGCGTCGCGCCAGGCGGCTGTACACCATCTCCTGCTTGGAGTCGGCCAGCGCAATGCCGGCCCGCTTGTAGATCATTGCGCGGACCCGTTCAAAATCCTTGCCGTTGAAATCAAACTCTTTCACGGTCTCTTTGGTCAGCGCCATTTTGTTTGGCCTCCGCGGTTACATGGACATCAAAATTCTTCCCAGTCGTCGCCCGATGGGGCGGCAGCCGCCAGCTTCTTCTTCGGCGGTTGCGCCGCAGGTGCAGCCGGCACCACTGCCGTGCTGCGCGCCGGCACTGCCGGCTTGGCCTTGCGCGGCGGCGCCGCCGCACGCTTGGCGAATTCGTCGCCGGCCAGCTTGAAGATGGCCACGGCCTCGGCCAGGCGGGTGGCCTGTTCCTGCATCGATTCGGCAGCGGCTGCTGCTTCTTCCACCAGCGCGGCATTCTGCTGCGTCATTTCGTCCATCTGCCCGATGGCGGCGTTGACTTCCTCGATGCCGTGGCTCTGCTCCAGGGTGGCGGCAGTGATCTCGCCCATGATGTCGGCCACCTGCTTGATCGAGGTCACGATCAGGCCCATGGTCTGGCCGGCTTCATCGACCAGGCGTCCGCCGGCGTCGACTTTCTCGACCGAATCGTCGATCAGGGCCTTGATTTCCTTGGCTGCGGCGGCGGAGCGCTGCGCCAGGTTGCGCACTTCCGATGCCACCACGGCAAAGCCGCGGCCCTGCTCGCCGGCGCGCGCCGCTTCCACGGCCGCATTCAGCGCCAGGATATTGGTCTGGAAGGCGATGCCGTCGATCACGCCGATGATATCCACGATCTTGGTCGAGGACTGCTTGATCGAGCCCATGGTATCGACCACCTGCGACACCACCTGGCCGCCCTTCTCGGCCACCGAGGAAGCCGATACCGCGAGCTGGTTGGCCTGGCGCGCGTTGTCGGCGTTCTGCTTCACGGTCGAAGTCAGGTTTTCCATCGAGGCCGCGGTTTCTTCCAGCGAGGAAGCCTGCGACTCGGTGCGGGCCGACAGGTCGGCATTGCCGCTCGCGATTTCCTGCGAGGCCGTAGTGATCGTGTCGGTCGAAGTGCGCACCTGGCCGACAGTCTTGGCCAGGCTTTCGTTCATGTCCTTCAGCGCCTGCAGCAGTTCCGAAGTTTCGTCCTTGCCTTCCACCGTCACTTGCGAGGTCAGTTCGCCGGCAGCGACTTTCTGCGCCACCTCCACCGCGCCCGACAGCGGACGGGTAATCGATTTGGTGATCGCCAGCGCGCACAGGATGCCCACGCCCACCGCGACCGCCGCCACCACCACCATCCACATGGTGAGGTTGCGGTCGGCCTTGTTGGAGCTTTCCTTGAAGTCGGCGACCGCCGCCTGCTGCAGATCCACCAGCTTGTTCAGCGCAGCCAGGGTCTGCTGCTGCAGCGGGTCGATGCGGCCGGCGATCACCTTGGCCGCGCCTTCGGCGTTGAAGGCCATGATCTGGCCCATGGCCTCTTTGAAGGCGGCGTCGGTGTCGGTCTGCAAAGCGGTGATGTCGTTCACCACTTTCTTTTCGGCGTCGTTCAGGCCCAGGCTTTGCAGCTTGGTGCGCGCCGCATCGTAGCGGGCGCGGTTGGCCTTGACCTTCTCTTCTTCCTTCTGCATCAGGCTGACGTCCGATTGCAGGCCGATGTTGCGCATGGCGATGCCGGTTTCCAGCATCGCGCTCTTCATCGACTGCGCCTGGGTTTCCTTGGCGCCGGCCAGGTCCAGGCCGGTCATCAGGGCCGATTTGTTACGGTAGTTCAGCACATTGGTCAGCAGCACAGTGCCGACCAGGATCAGCAGGATGATTCCGAAACCGAAACTGAGCCGTGTGCCTATCTTGTATTCGCGCACATTCATTTTGTTCTCTCCCCTCGTATCCTGAATGGATCTGTATTTTTATGTTTATGCTGCGAGCTTCTCGCTCAAGCCCATTTCCGGGCTGGACATCAGGCGGCCAATGTCCACCAGGATCAGCATGCGCTCATCGATGGTGCCCAGGCCGATCATGTATTCCGAGCTGAAAGCGGTGCCCATGTCCGGCGCCGGCTTGATCTGGTCTTCCGTCAGCGACGTCACGTCCGACACCGAATCGACCACCATGCCTACCACGCGGCCATTGATGTTGAGGATGATGACCACCGTGAACTGGTCGTACACCGGCTGGCCCAGCTTGAACTTGATGCGCATGTCCACCACCGGGATGATGATGCCGCGCAGGTTGATCACGCCCTTGATGAATTCAGGGGCGTTGGCAATGCGGGTCACCGCTTCGTAGCCGCGGATTTCCTGCACTTTCAGGATATCGATGCCGTATTCCTCGGAGCCCAGCTTGAAAGCCAGGAATTCCTGGACGGCTGTGCCGGCGCTGGATGCGTCGTTCATGGTTCTTCCTTCACAAAGTTTGATTCGTCAACCAGCTGGCGCGACGAACGGACCAGCGCCGTCACGTCCAGGATCAGCGACACGCCTCCGTCGCCGAGGATGGTGGCACCGGAAATGCCGGTCACCTTGCGGTAATTCGATTCCAGGTTCTTGACCACGACCTGCTGCTGGCCGACCAGTTCGTCCACGAACAGGCAGGCTTTCTTGCCTTCGGTTTCCACGATCACCAGGATGCCCTGGGTCGGGTCGGTATAGCGCGGTGCGATATCGAAAATCTGGTACAGCGGGATCAGCGGCAGGTATTCGCCGCGCACCTTGATGACGCGGCCCTTGCCGCTGATTTCCTTCACGTCTTCCGGCGCGGGCTGCAGCGACTCAAGCACGAAGCCAAGCGGCAGGATGTAGACCTCGTCGCCGGTCTGGATCAGCATGCCGTCCAGGATCGCCAGGGTCAGCGGCAGGGAAATCGAAATCGTGGTGCCAAAACCCTTGGCGGAACGGATGTCGACGGTGCCGCCCAGGGCCGTGATATTGCGCTTGACCACGTCCATGCCGACACCGCGGCCGGAGACGTCGGTCACCTGTTCGGCGGTCGAGAAGCCCGGTTCGAAAATCAGCTGCCACACATCGGCGTCGGACATATTATCGGACAGCGGCAAGCCGTTCTGGCGGGCTTTCGCCAGAATCTTATCGCGGTTCAAGCCGCCGCCATCGTCCGACACTTCGATGATGATGCTGCCGCCCTGGTGCGAGGCGGACAGGAACAGGCGGCCGGTTTCCGACTTGCCAGCGGCCTTGCGCACGTCCGGCATTTCGATGCCGTGGTCGATCGAGTTGCGCACCAGATGGGTCAGCGGGTCGACGATGCGTTCGATCAGGCCCTTGTCCAGTTCCGTGGCGGCGCCGCTGGTGACGAATTCGACTTTCTTGCCAAGCTTGGTGGCCAGGTCGCGCACCATGCGCGGGAAACGCGAGAATACGAAGTCCATCGGCATCATGCGGATCGACATCACCGACTCCCGCAGGTCGCGCGTGTTGCGGGTAAGCTGGGAAATGCCGCTCATCAGCTTTTCGTGCAGCACCGGGTCGAGCGCGCCGGCGCGCTGTTCGATCATGGCTTGGGTAATCACCAGCTCGCCCACCAGGTTGATCAGCTGGTCGACCTTTTCCACCGACACCCGGATCGAGGACGATTCGGCGCCGGCCGGGGCGTGGGCCTGCTTTTCCGCCTCCTTGCGGGCGGCTTTCTTTTCCTGTTCCTCGCTCGGTTTCGGCGCTTCCGCCGGCACATCCTTGATGCCGGCCTGGGCGCGGATCACTTCCAGCGGCTGGAAGAAGCCATAGCCGCGCGCATCTTCGGCGGCGGCGCCGGCATCGCTGCGGATCTGCTCCAGGGGCTGGAAGAAGCCGTAGCCTTCGCCGTCGGCCGACGGTGCGGCGCCCGCTTCCGGCAGCGGGTCGAAGAAGCCGTAGCCCTGCTCCGCTTCCTTGCGTTCGCGCTCGGCGTGCTCGCGCGCCGCCTGGGTCGGGCTCAGGGCCGGCAGTTCGCTGACCTTCATCTGGTCGGCATCGATCACGAAGGAGCAGATGGCCACGATATCGTCCAGCGATTCGTGGGTGGTGACGATCATGGCATGGCGCTCGGCGTCCAGCGGCGCCAGCTCGACGTGGCCCATCAGGCCCAGCTCGGCCGCCAGCGCCTCCA
>JBCNOX010000385.1:0-5405 GCA_039593645.1 Pseudoduganella sp. | reverse complement strand
CGGCGTCCAGCGGCGCCAGTTCGACATGGCCCATCAGGCCAAGTTCGGCGGCCAGGGCCTCCACTTCGCGGTGCACCATGGGCGGCAGTTCCAGCCGATAGCGCTTGCCGCCGCTGTGGTCGACCGCCTGCGCTTCCGGCGTGCTGAAGCCCGACGCCACCGGCGTCATCGCTCCGATGTGCACGTCCTGCGCCAGTTCCTGCAGCATCATGCGCACATCGCCCACGGCTTCCTGGTCGACGGCGCTGCCGAGGCGGTGGCCGTCCAGCTGCATCTTCAGGATGTCCTTGGCGGCCAGGAAGGCATCGACGTGGGTCGACGTCAGTGCCATCTCGCCTTTGCGGATGCGGTCCAGCAGCGTTTCCAGCACGTGCGTCACTTCGGTCATGTCGGTCACGCCGAAAGTCGACGCCCCCCCCTTCACCGAGTGCGCGGTACGGAAAATCGCGTTCAAGTCCTCTTCGCTGGGCGACTCGACGTCTACGCCCAGCAGCAGACGCTCCATTTCAGCCAGCAGTTCTTCCGCTTCGTCGAAGAAGACCTGGTAGAACTGGCTAATATCGATGGTCATGCCACACCCCTTAATTAGCCAATGACCTTCTTCACTACCTCAATCAAGCGTTGCGGGTCGAAAGGCTTGACCAGCCAGCCATTCGCGCCGGCGGCGCGGCCCTTGGCCTTCATCTCGTCGGACGATTCGGTGGTCAGCATCAGGATCGGGACCTTGGCGTAGGACGGTTGCTCGCGCAGCAGCTTGATCAGTTGCAGGCCATCCATGCGCGGCATGTTCTGGTCGGTCAGCACCAGGTCCACGGTTTGCAGCTTGGCCTTTTCCAGGCCGTCCTGTCCGTCGACCGCTTCCACCACCTGGTAGCCGGCGGCCTTCAGGCTGAAAGCCACCATCTGGCGCAGCGAGGAGGAATCGTCGACTGCAAGAATTGTTTTAGCCATCTTTTTTTTCTTTCTTAAGTAGAAGTGTGTATTCAGAACAGTTCGATGTCGCCGCTTTCCAGGTGCTTCTGGCTGACTGCCTTGCGCAGCACGCTGCGCAGCTCCAGGCTCTGGATCGCCAGCGCCATGCTGACCTTGCTCAGCAGGTCCACGATCTCGTCGCTGCCCGATTCCGGCACCACTTCGGCGCCGTGTGCACCGAGCGTCCCGAGGAATTCGCGCAGGCCGGTCACGCGCTTCAAGGTGCGGTCGATCAGCTGGCTGGTCATGTCCTGGAACTGCATGCTGGTAATGGCGGCATTGACGTAGCCGCTTACCTGTTCGTTCATTTCCTTCAGGCGCGCCTTGTCCTCCGCCGAAGGATCGCCGCCTTGCAGCAGCAGCTCGATGGTGGCCTGCTGCGCGCTGACGGCTTCATGGATCGCCATGAAGTTGCGGGTCAGCTTGTCGATCGCCTCTTCCAGCAGCAGGTTGGTCTGCAGCAGGTCGGTCTCGACTTCCGTCAGGTGGCGCCGGCCATGGTCGGACACGCCGGACAGCAGCCGTTTCACATGCGAGCCAAGGATTTTCTTTCTTGTCATAAAGCCCCTATTTCTTCCCTGCCGGCGCAGCCGGTGCCGCTGCCGCCGCGGCTTGCGTAGCTTCCGTATCGAGGCCGACTTGCAATTTGCCGCCGTCACGCAGCACATTCTCCTCGGTCCTCTTGTTCATCACAATGATGCTGATGCGGCGGTTGATCGGGTTGAAAGGATCCGCACGGTCCAGGTGGGCGGCGCTGGCCAGGCCCACCACGCGCAGGATCTTATTGTCGGCCAGTCCGCCATGCAGCAGCGCGCGGCGCGAGGCATTGGCACGGTCGGCCGACAGTTCCCAGTTACTGTACCCC
Organism: Pseudoduganella sp.; assembly: GCA_039593645.1. Lineage (GTDB taxonomy): Bacteria > Pseudomonadota > Gammaproteobacteria > Burkholderiales > Burkholderiaceae_D > Rugamonas. The sequence continues at coordinate 3,568 of JBCNOX010000385.1, read as the reverse complement.
GTTTCGGTGAAATAAGGCGTGGAGTCGGTGTGGCCGGACAGGCCGATCTTGTTCGGCACGTCGTTCAGCGCCGGCGCAATGGCTTCCAGGATTTCGCGTGCATACGGCTGCAGGTCGGCCTTGCCGGCGTTGAACATGGGGCGGTTCTGCAAGTCGACGATCTGGATCCGCAAGCCTTCGCTGGTGAAGTCCAGCAACAGTTGCTCCTTGAATTTCTTGAGTTCGGCATTGGTATCGATGGTCATTTCGATACGGGCGCGCAGGGCCTGCAGGCGCGAGCGTTCCTCGGCCTCGAGCGCCTTCTTGGCGGCATCAAGGTTATAGGTCTTGCTCTGGGCCGGATCGTCCGCCATCTTGACCTGGCCGGTGCGGCGCGACAGGTCCGAGCCGCCGCCCTGGATCACCGAGGAACTGTCGCCGCTGCCCGAGCCGCCTTGCATGGCCACTTTGAGCGGCGTCTTGAAGTACTCGGAAATGCCGTTCAGGTCGCCCTTGGTGGTCGAGCCGAGCAGCCACATCAGCAGGAAGAACGCCATCATCGCCGTCACGAAGTCGGCGTAAGCGATCTTCCAGGCGCCGCCGTGGTGGCCGCCACCGCCCTTCTTGATCTTCTTGACGACAATGGGCCGCAGGCCTTCTTCAGCCATGGCAGGTCCTCGCTTCCATTACTTCGACTTCGATTTCTTGATATGTTCTTCCAGTTCGGAGAAGCTTGGGCGCTCGGTAGAGTACAGAACCTTGCGGCCAAATTCCACTGCCAGCGCCGGGGCATAACCATTCAGGCTGGCCAGCAGCGTGACTTTCACGCACTGGAACATCTTGGTCGACTCTTCCAGCTTCTGCTCCAGCAGGCTGGCCAACGGGCCGACAAAACCGTAGGCCAGCAGGATGCCGAGGAAGGTACCGACCAGCGCCTTGGCAATCAGGATGCCCAGCTCGGAAGGCGGGATGCCGACCGATTCCATGGTGTGCACCACGCCCATCACCGCCGCCACGATACCGAAGGCCGGCAGGCCGTCGCCCAGCTTGGCGATGCAGTGGGCCGGCACATGGCCTTCCTGGTGGTGGGTCTCGATCTCGTTGTCCATCAGGTTCTCGATCTGGAAGGCATCCATATTCCCGGACACCATCAGGCGCAGGTAATCGGTCATGAACTCGATAATATGGTGGTCTTCCAGCACCGACGGGTATTTGCTGAACAAGGGGCTGTCTTCCGGCTTGTCGATATCGCCTTCGATCGACATCAGGCCTTCCTTGCGCACCTTGGACAACACGTCGAACAGGAGCGACATCAGCTCCATGTACAGGTCCTTGGTATAGCGCGATCCCTTGAACAGGCCCGGGATCGCGGCCAGCGTCGCCTTCACTGCCTTGCCGTTATTGCCAACAAAGAAAGCGCCGGCCGCCGCACCGCCGATCATCAGCAGTTCAAGGGGCTGGAACAGGGATGCCAGGTGGCCGCCACTGAGCGCAAAGCCGCCAAAAACGGAGGCGACAACGACGATGTAACCGATGATGACTAACAAGCGCGCAGACTCCCCGAAAGCTAGTTATAAGCAATAATATTCCACAGTGGAACTACAATAACGTGAAGACGCCTCTGCGGCAAGGAAAACTGCCTCTAAAATGCTCTTATATAAAGGAGCGGACCACCCTCTGTGGCGCGGATGGTCTTGATGCCGTTTGCAGCAGGAATTTCAAATTCATAACTGACAAGCAAACTACCGGCCCGCATCTCGCGCCGGGCCTTGCTCCACAAGGCCGGCATGGCAGCCGGCGACAGGTAAGCAAATACCAGATCGTATTCTGCAAAATTCAACCGTTCATAGTCGCCACGTACGAAGCGCGCGCGGCTGCCGGACAACAGGGCACGCAGCCGCGACAGCAGCCACGGCACGGGCGCCAGCTCGATGCCCACCACTTCCGACTCCGGCCGTGCCGCCGCCATATGCAGGGCAAAGCCACCGAGGCCGCTGCCGATATCGATCATGCGCAGCGCCCTGCCCTGCGGCAGCTCGGCCAGCACGGCGCGCCACACGGCAGGGTTCGACGGGTAGTAAGGGACCTGGGTGCGATAGGTGGACCAGTACCAGCCCAGCAAGACGAGGAAGGCGGCCGCGGCCAGCCAGGGCGGCAGATGCAGCGCCAGTCCGGCCAAGAGCGCGATGGGGAACAGCAGCTGGATTGGCAACCACCAGCGCGCCAGGCCGATCTTCCAGCTGATGAGGGCGGCCAGCAAACCCTGCAGCAGCGCGGCCTGCAGCAGCGTCAGCCCGCGGCCGAACGATTCAAGCGCAACAGCCAGCGCGGCGCATGGCAGCACCGCGCCGGCTTGCACCAGCAGCGCCTGGAAGGCGGGAGTTCTTGAAATCATCGCGAGAGTATACCGAGGCCAGCACCCCTGGCATATCGGTGCCTGACGCTGCGGGTCAGGCACCGCCTTGCCGGTTGATGGCAACTGCTTTGCACGGCGCGCATAAACCGGTAAACCGGTGTCAGACCCACAGGGTCTGATACCTAATATTCAAGCGGCGACCGCTTCGGCGGCATCCTTGGCCTTGCGGGTCTTGCCGGCACGCGAAGGCATATGGCACAGGCCGCACTTGTAGTCGCGGTTCAGGTCCATGGCATCGACTACGAACTTGCCTTTGCAGCAAGTGCAAGGCTTGAGCTGCAGCATATTGCTGCCTGCGAACTTGACCAGGGTCCAGGCGCGGGTCAGCGAGAGCAGCGGCTCTTCGCCGGCGGCGGGCGGCATCTGTTCCAGGTAGAGCTGGTAAGCCTTCATCACGGCATGGATGCCCGTGGCGCCTGCGTGCTCGACCAGGAAGTTATGGATATTCATGAACAGCGACGAGTGGATGTTCGGCTGCCAGGTCAGGAACCAGTCGGTCGAGAAAGGCAGCATGCCTTTCGGCGGCGACACGCCCTTCAGCTCCTTGTACAGCTTGAGCAGGCGTTCGCGCGACAGCGACACTTCGGTTTCCAGCAGTTGCAGGCGGGCGCCCAGATTGATCAGCTCGATGGCCAGCTGGATTTCCTGCGCCTCGGTCACCACACTCTTCTTGCTCATGGCGCGCTCCTTAAGCGATTTCTTCAACAGGCTGGCCAGCCATCAGGATGGCGGCATGGGACTGGGCCAGGGAACGGTCCTTGTTGTAGTTGGTCAGCATGCCGAGGATGGCGCTGTCGTCGAAGCGGAAGCGGGCCAGCATCATATTGCCGCCTGCCAGTTTCAGGATCTGGGCATTGCTCATGCCTTCAATCAGGTCGGCGATGTCGGCCGAGATGCCCAGGCGGAAGATCGCGGTGACTTTGTCAGCGCGGATCATCTGCTGCGCCAGCATCAGGTAGCTCAGGTTCGCGTCGCGGATTTCAGCCATCATGTCGTTTGCGGTCATGTCCATCTCCAGTCAGTTTCAGCTTGCAACGCAATTTTCGTTGCTGGTGAGATACATTCTGCTGGAGGCGCGACAAAGCGCAAAGAGGCGGCACTCTGTATTTTGGGTCGGGAATAGGCGAAGTGACCCCGTAGGATTTTGTCCTACAAAGGGCTGCCCATAGAGGG
>JBCNOX010000384.1:0-5422 GCA_039593645.1 Pseudoduganella sp. | reverse complement strand
GGAAACGAATTCGATGATGACGTTCTTGCCGGCCAGCGCTTCGCTCTGGCCGAAGGCGGCGCCTTGCTGCAGCACGGTCTTGACCACGGACTGCTTGGCGGCGTCGGTCACGCGCAGGTTGATGAAGCCAGGACCGGCGATTTCGGCGGCTGCCACCAACTGCTTGCCGGCCGGGTTTTCCAGCAGGGCGGTGACGATCTTTTGCGCCAGTTCGCGCGGGTTCATCTTCAGCTGCTTGGCCAGCTGCATGGCGATATTGCAGGCGACGTCGCCGTGCGAAGCATCGCGTGGGCGCTCGAGCACCACGTTGGCTTTAACGTCGGAACCTTCCAGGATCGGCGCGAGGGCGGCCTGGAACAGGGAAATGATCTCTTGCTTTTGTTGGGCGAGCATGTGAATAGCCGGGAACGTCTGAAAGAGGGACATTATACTTGTTTGCCAGAACGGGTAAATCCGGGGAAAACAAGGGGTTAGGTGCCTTATCCCGGGTACAATCTTGGTTTTCACAGATTTACCGCGATGAATGCGGCCTCCGGGCCGTGCCGCCGGCCGGCGGGCGCGATGACAGGATTGCAATGACTAAGAAAGAGCGCCCAACCTTATCCCTCAAACCAGCGGCTAAACCGGCCAAGCCGGCCAAGCCGGCTGCACCGGCGGCCAAGTCGCCTCGTGCGGCGGGGGATGGCGGGCAGCGTTCGGCCGGCGCGGACCGTCCTCGCGCCGCTGGCCCGCGCCCGGCCGGCCAGGCACGCGGCGAGGGCGCCCAGCGCGGCTTCGGCCCACGCCCGGATCGCGAAAACCGTGGCGAAGGCCGCAGCGAGGGCCGCAGCGATCGTGATCAGCGTGGTTTCGCCCCGCGTCCGGATCGCGAAAACCGCGGTGAAGGCCGTGACGACCGTGGCCAACGCAGTTTCAGCCCGCGCGCGGCAGGTGCAAACCGCGGCGAAAGTCGCGGCGAGGGCGGCCAGCGTGGCGTGGGCCCGCGCGCCGGCGGCGAAGGCCGTGGCGAGGGTGGCCAGCGTGGCTTCGGCCGACGCGAAGGCGCCGAGTTCCGCAATGATTCGCGGGCCGAGGGCAACCAGCGTGGTTTCGGCCGTGCACCGGGCGGCGAGGGGGCGGCTTCTGGCTCGCCTTGGGCAGCCCGCAAGCCGGCAGTCCGTGATGCAGAATCGCCCGCGCCGCGCGCCCCGGCCAAGCCAGCAATCCGCGAAAGCCACCACCGCGACCTGAAACCGCGCGTGCAGACCGAATTCCAGTCCGAACTGAAACCGGACTCGCTGGCCTTCGCGATCCTGGGCGCCGCAAGCGCCGCAGTGCAGGTCCAGCAAGGCACCGCACTGCCGCAAGCGCTGACAGCAGTATTTTCAAACAATAACGCGATACCGCAAGCGCGTGGCGCGATCCAGGACATCGCCTACCGCGCCATGCGCCAGCTGGCCCTGAGCGAAATCCTGGTCGGCCTGATGGCGCCGAAAGCCCCGGACCCGATGGTCCAGGCCCTGCTGTCGGTGGCCCTGCCGCTGATGCATCCGGCCGATGGCAGCCCGGCCCCATACGAAGCTTTCACGGTAGTCGACCAGGCAGTCACCGCAGCCGGTTCCCACCCGGATACCACGCGCGCCAAAAACATGGTCAATGCCTTGCTGCGCCGTTTCCTGCGCGAGAAAGAGGAGCTGCTGGACGAGGCCATGCAGCAGCCCGAGGCTAAATACAATTACCCGCAATGGTGGATCGACTCCGTCATCACCGCCTACCCGAAGGACTGGGAGCAGGTGCTCGCCGCCGGCAACAAGGCGCCGCCCCTGACGCTGCGCGTGAATACCCGCCGTACTTCGCTGGCCGACTACCTGGCGCGCCTCGCCGCGGAGGGCATCGAAGCCACCCAGGTCGGCGATTTCGCCGTCCGGCTGGCCAAGCCGGTGCCGGTGCACCAGATTCCGGGCTTCGACGAAGGCGATGTCTCGGTGCAGGACGCCGGCGCCCAGCTGGCGGCCCCGCTGCTGGACGTGCAACCCGGCATGCGCGTGCTGGACGCCTGCGCCGCGCCGGGCGGCAAGACCTGCCACATCCTCGAACTGGCTGATGTCAATTTGACAGCACTGGATGCCGATCCGAAGCGCCTGCAGCGCGTCCAGGAGAATCTCGACCGCCTGCAATTGCAGGCAACTCTGCAGCCGGCCGAGGCCCAGACCGACGCCTGGTGGGACGGCCAGCAGTTCGACCGCATCCTGGCCGACGTGCCTTGCACCGCCTCCGGCATCGTGCGCCGCCACCCCGATATCCGCTGGTTGCGCCGCAAGAGCGACACCCGCCAACTTGCAACACTTTCGTCGCAAATTCTCGACAACCTTTGGAAAATGCTCGCCCCCAATGGTAAATTGCTGTTCGTGACATGTTCGTTGTGGCCGCAGGAGTCCGAGGCGCAGGCGGCCGCTTTCGCGGTGCGCAACCGCGCCACCCGCCTCGATGCACCCGGCCAATTGCTGCCCCTGGGCGGCGCCGAGCAGGATCACGATGGTTTGTTCTACGCATTGTTCCAGAAAGATGCGTGACTTTTTAACGAGCACCAGGCAAGTGATCCAAAGATTCTTTCGACTCCTTTGCTGGCAGTTGCTGTTGACGCTTGCGTGTGCGTTACCGCACGCCGCCCACGCCTCCGACGAGACGGTGGAGATCACGCGCGCCTATATCGAGGCGGCGGAAGAGGGGTATCGCCTGCGTGCCGACTACGCTTTCGAATTGAGCCACGGCCTGGAAGACGCCGTGCAATCGGGCGTCTCGCTGCACTTCACCACCGAAATCAGCTTCACCCGTCCGCGCTGGTACTGGTTCGATGAAAAAGCCGTCACCGCCAAGCGTACCCACAAGCTGTGGTACGACGTGCTGACGCGCCAGTACCACGTCAAGATCATCGGCTCCGTCGCCCAGCCTTTCCAGTCGCTGGACGAAGCCCTGTTTTTCATCCGCCGGCCAACCCGCTGGGTAGTGGCACCGCGCGGCGCCTTGAAGGTGGGCGAAACGTATAACGTGACCCTGCGCATGGGCATGGACAAGGATTACCTGCCCAAACCGATCCAGGTCAACGCCTTCAACAACAGCGAGTGGCGACTCTCGTCGAGCAAAAAAACCTTCCAGTACAGGGCCGAGTAAGTGACATCTGCCCTCAGGTATCTGTTTGTCGTCGCGGGAGCGATCTGCAGCATATTGCTGTTCCTGCTCGCCTCGGCCTCCGATAACTCCGGTTTCTTCGACCGCTATTACGGCTGGCTGCTCGGCCTGAACGCTTCCGTTGCGGTGGCGCTGGTGCTGCTGGTCGGCGTGTCCCTGTTCCGCCTCTACTCGCGCTACAAGAGCGGCAAGTTCGGCTCGCGCCTGATGACCAGGCTGGTGGTGCTGTTTGCCGCCATCGGCGTGCTGCCCGGCCTGGTGATCTTCCTGGTGTCGGTGCAGTTCGTGTCGCACTCCATCGATTCCTGGTTTAACGTGCGCGTTGAGGAAGCGCTGAATGCCGGCCTGGACCTGGGCCGTTCGGCACTCGACGAATCGCTGGCCGAACTGGAAGCCCAGGCGCGCGGCACCGTGCGCCAGCTGGCCGAAGACCCGTTCTATGCCGCGCCGGCCACGCTGGCGCGTTTCGTGCGCCGTCACCCCGGCACCCAGAGCGCCATCATCGTCGACGCCGACGGAGGGCTGATCGTCTCGGCCATGGGTGAACGCCGCATCAACCTGTCGGCAGACTTGCCGACTGCGGTCATGCTGAACAAGGCCAAGGAGGAGCCGTCCTACGCGGCCTACGAAGGTGGCGGCGAATTGCGCGACGACCGTATCGGCGCACCGCAGCCGGCGCCGCTGGACGCCAACAGCGTGCTGCGCCTGCGCGTGCTGATGGCCATTCCCGACCCGGTGCAGCCGTCCGGCGCCCACCTGGCGCCGCGCTACCTGCAGATCATCCAGGCGGTGCCGCAAAAACTGGCCAGCAATGGCGAAATGCTGCGTACCGCCTTCTCAGAATACAAGGAGCGCTTCGTGGCCCGTGTCGGCCTGCGCAAGATGTATATCGAGACGCTGACCCTGACCCTGCTGCTGGCAGTGTTCGGCGCGATTGCGGCCGCCTTCCTGATCGCGAACGACCTGGCGCAGCCGCTGCTGCTGCTGGCCGAAGGTACCCGCGCCGTGGCCGAAGGCGACCTGTCGCCGCGCCCGATCGTGGCCAGCTCCGACGAACTGGGCACGCTGACCCAATCCTTCAACACCATGACGCGCCAGCTATCCGAAGCGCGCAGCGCTGTCGAACGCAATCGCATTGCACTGCAGAACGCCAAGGCCCACCTGGAATCGGTGCTGGCCAATATGTCGGCGGGCGTGATGGTGCTGGACTCCGAATTCCGCCTGGTCACCTGCAACGACTCGGTCGAGCGCATCCTGCAGCATGCCGGGGTCACGCTGATCGGCCAGCCGCTGGCCGAGGTGGAAGGCATGCAGGAGTTTGCCGCCGCCATCATCAATGCCTTCTCGGCGCAGTCGGCCCAGACCGCGGCTGGCCGCAACCTGCAGCGCCTGCACTGGCAGCGCCAGATCGAAATCCCGCGCCCACCGGGCAGCGCGGAAGAAAATGAATTGATCCTGCTGACCCGCGGCTCGCGCTTGCCGCTGGAAACCGGCAGCGGCTACATCGTCGTGTTCGACGACATCACCGACGTGATCTCAGCCCAGCGTTCGATCGCCTGGGGCGAAGTGGCGCGCCGCCTGGCCCATGAAATCAAAAACCCGCTGACGCCGATCCAGCTGTCAGCCGAACGCCTGCAGATGAAGCTTGAATCCAAGCTGGCGGGCCCCGATGTGGAACTGCTCAACAAAGCCTCCACCACCATCGTCAACCAGGTCGCCGCCATGAAACGCATGGTCGACGACTTCCGCGATTACGCCCGCACTCCGCCGGCCGTGCTGCAGCCGCTCGACCTGAACAGCCTGGTCGAGGACATCCTGCACTTGTATGTCAGCGGGGAGGGGAACGACATCATCCACGCCAACCTGGCGCCGGCCCTGCCCATGATCCTGGGCGACGACACGCAATTGCGCCAGGTGATCCACAACCTGCTGCAGAATGCGCAGGACGCGCTGCAGGAGCATCCTCCTGCCGATGCCGAACCGCGCATCGACGTGGTCACGGAAGGCATCATTTATCAAAGTGCGGATGGCGGCACGCGTATTGCAGTGCGCCTCTCAATCTCGGACAATGGCCCCGGCTTCATGCCAAAGATTCTGGCCAACGCCTTCGAGCCGTACGTGACAACGAAGGCCAAGGGCACCGGTTTGGGCCTGGCGATGGTGAAAAAGATTATCGAGGAACACGGGGGGCGGATCGATATCCAGAACCGTGACGATAGTAGTGGTGCGTCGGTGCTGATTTTGCTGTTAAAGT
>JBCNOX010000383.1:0-5459 GCA_039593645.1 Pseudoduganella sp. | reverse complement strand
GCAGGTACAGCCGGCGAGCTGCCGCAAGGGCTGGCTGCCTGGCATGATTTCCTGCAGGCTTGCCCGCAGGTGCTGTCCTGGCCTGGTGGCACCGATACCGGGCAGCCGCTGGTGCTGGCTGGCGGCCGGCTGTACCTGCGCCGCTACTGGTCCGACGAGAATACCGTCGCCGACGCCGTGCGGTCCAGGACCAGCACGGGCGAGGCCGCCCAGGGCGATGCCGAAGTCTCGCCGGCGCTGGTTCGTGGTTGGCTGGACCGTCTGTTTACGCATGCGACACGCGAGGGTGGGGCCGACTGGCAGAAGATCGCCTGCGCGGTTGCGACGCGCGGCGGCCTTGCGGTCATCACCGGCGGCCCAGGCACAGGTAAGACCTACACGGTAGCGCGCCTGCTTGCCTTGCTGTTTGCGGTGGCGGGCGAGAACGCCGGCCAGTTGCGCGTCGCGCTGGCGGCACCCACCGGCAAGGCTGCAGCACGCCTGAAGCAAGCCATCGACAGCGCGCTGGAAGACCTCGAGCAAAGCCTGCAAGGAGCCTTGCCCTTGCGCGAACTGGCGCAGCGCATGGGCGGCGCGCGCACCCTGCATTCCCTGCTCGGGGCTCGCCCCGATACGCGCGCCTTCCGCCACAATGCCGGCAACAAGCTGGACGTGGACGTACTGATCGTCGACGAAGCTTCGATGGTGCACCTGGAAATGATGGCGGCCCTGCTGGATGCCTTGCCGGAAGGCGCGCGCCTGATCCTGCTGGGCGACAAGGACCAGCTGGCGTCGGTGGAAGCGGGATCGGTGCTGGGCGACCTGTGCCACGACGCGCAAGCCGGCGGATATGGTGCCGCCACGGCGGCCTTTGTGGCAGCGGCCACCGGCCAGGTGATCCCGCCGGAATTCCTTGGCAACGCCGGCGCGTTGGCACAGCAGACTGTCATGTTGCGCCAGAGCCGGCGCTTCGGCGGACCGATCGGGCAGCTGGCGATTGCCGTCAACAGCGGCGATGCAGAAGCGGCGCGCGCCGTGTTGCGCGCCGACAGCGCAGGCCAACTGCATTGGAACGAAGCGGCGCAGCAGGAAGACATGCTGCAGCTGGCGCTCGAGGGCTACCGGCCCTTCCTGGAAATGGTGCGGCAGGGCGCCGGCACGGCGCAGCACGACACCTGGGCTGCCAGCGTGCTGTCGGCCTTCGAGGGCTTCCGCCTGCTGTGCGCAGTGCGCGAAGGGGAGTGGGGCGTCTCGGGCCTGAACGACAGCATCGCGCAGCGACTGGAAGAACATGGCTTTCTGAAGCGGCGCGGCGACTGGTATGTGGGCCGCCCGGTCATGGTCACGCGCAATGATTACGCAACGGGCGTGTACAACGGTGACATCGGCCTGGTGCTGCCCGATCCGGCGCGCAGCGGTTCGCTGCGCGTGTATTTCTCGGACGGCGGCCAGGTGCGCAGCGTGCTGGCGACCCGCCTGCGCAATGTGGAAACCGCCTTCGCCATGACGGTGCACAAATCGCAGGGTTCGGAATTCAGCCACACCGTGCTGGTGTTGCCGCGCGAGGCGTCCAGCGTGCTGGCGCGCGAGCTGGTCTACACCGGCATCACGCGCGCCCGCCAGCGCTTTACACTGCTGACGCCCAATCCGGGCGTACTGCCGGATGCGATCCGGCGCCGCACGGAGCGCACCAGCGGCTTACGCAGCCTGCTCGCCTGACTCGCCGGGCGCCTGCAGGTCGGCGTGGATCGCCTGCAGCACCGCATCCAGCGCCGGCGCCAGCTGCGCCAGTTCCGGCCCAGCGTCGCAGCCGGCGCGCAAGGCATTGAGCACCCGCGCGGCTGCCTCGCGCAAGCTTTCCATGCCCAGTTGGGCCGACAGTCCGGCCAGCGTGTTGACCATGCGCTGCGCGCGCTGGCGGTCGCCCAGCGCGACCGCATCGCCGACAGCCACGTGCAAAGCGGACTGGCCCAGCAGGAACTGGCCGAGCATCTTGCGCAGTTGGGCGCGATTGCCGTGCAAGCGCGCCAATGCGCCCGCCATGTCCGCACCCATAGCGCTCAGGGCAGGGAAGCTTGCCTGCGCCGCGGCCTGCGCTTCCGCGCTGGCGACCGCACCGGGCAGCGGGCGGCGGAACAGGGCGGTAAACACGAAGCGATTTCCTTCCACCGGGTCGCTCTCCAGTAGCAGGTGGCCGCCCATCAGTGCTGCCAGCTGGCGCGCCACCGACAGGCCCAGGCCTGCCGCCGAGTCGCCTGGTCCCACCGGTTCGTAAAGCTGGACGGCCGCGTCGCGCGCCGCTCCGGTATCGCGCACTTCCCAGCGCAGCACGGTGCCGTCTTCGCCACCTGGATCTTCGCGCCGCAGCAACAGCTGCACTGTGCCGCGGTCGGTGAACTTTATCGAATGTGCCAGCAAATGCTGCAGTAACTGCTGCAGGCGCGCGGCGTCCCCCACTACTTCTTCCGGCAGCCCGGCTTCCACCTTGCATTCAAGCTGCAAGCCCTTGGCTTGCGCGGCCGCCTGCCATTCGGCGCAAGCCTGTTCAGCGGCGTGGCGTGCGCTGAAGACACATTCTTCCATATGGAACTTGCCGGCCTCGATGCGCGAGAAGTCGAGAATGTCGTTGAACATCGTCATCAGGCTGGCGGCTGCGCCATCGACCTGTTCCAGATAGCTGCGCTGGCGCGCATCAAGCGGCCCGCGCAAGGCAAGTTCGGTCAGGCCGATGATGGCGTTCAGCGGCGTGCGTATTTCGTGGCCCATATTGGCAAGGAAGGCGCTCTTGCTGCGGTTGGCGTGATCCGCTGCCTCGTGGGCCGCCGCGATTGCGCGTTCGGCCTGGCGCAGTTCCGTCACGTCGATACCAAAACTGAGCAAGGCAATTTCGCCTTCCTGCAGCGGACTGTGATGCCAGGCGATGCGCCGTTCGTCTCCGGAGGCCGTTTGCAGCAGGTGCTCATGGCCGGCCGGCATGGCCCGGAACTGTTCCGGATGTCCGCCTTCCGGCCATTGCGACACGGCCGACATGGGCAGCAGCGGCAAGTCGCGCCATACGCGCCCCAAGACACTTTGGCGGCTGCAGCCGGTGATCCGGGCTGCCGTTTCATTGAAGATCAGTACCTCGCCGTCATGTCCCAGCCCGAGCACCAGCATGTCGGCGCTATCGAGCAGGCGGTCCAGCAGCTGGCGCGTGCAGCGCAGCTTGCGCTCCGATTCGCTGCGCGCGGCTGCGGCTGCGGCCAGGCTTTCCTGCAGCGCGTGCAGCGACGACAGCAGTTCGCCTGCTTCGTCGCGGAAGGGAGGTGGCGCGGACGACGCCAGGTCACCGTTGCGCACCCGCTGCGCGACGGCCAGTGCCTGCGCCATCGGTTGCGTTATGCTGCGGCTTACCAGCCATGCCATGCCGCTGGCCAGCACCAGCGAGCCGGCCAGGATCGCCAGCAGCAGCGCAGTGTCGGTGCGGATGCGGTCGGCCGCCTGGCTTTCGGTAAAGCGCGCCCGGCTCGCTGCCAGGTTCACCAGGCCGTCGATGACCTGCCGGTGCAGTTCGTAATGGCGCTGCATCTTGGCCAGCGCATGCTCGGCGCGTGGCCGGTCGCCCAGTTCCAGTGCGGGCACCAGCTGGCCGAAAGCCTCGTTGTAAAAGGCGGTCGCCTGCGTGTTCGCCAGCCTGAGCGCTTCGGCCAGGCTGCTGTCGAGGGGGCGGCCCTGCCAGTAATGGACGCGCGCCACCTGCTGCGCATGCAGGGTGCGCAGGCGTTGCGCCAGCTGGTCGCGCTCGACCCGGCTGCCGGCCGCAGACAGCTGTTCCGCGACGAGGAAGGACTCGATGATGTGCAGCGGCGGCGGCAGCACGTCCGCAATCAGGTCCTTGCCCTGGATGACTTCCCCGTACAGCGGGCCGTTGACGCGCAATTCATTGAGCGTGCGGAAGGACCAGAACCCGTACAGCAGGAAGCCGCCGGCGAAGATCCCCACGAGGATCGCCAGGCGGCGTGCAAAGCGCAGGTTGCGCAGCTGGTCCATGGTGCCTTTCGGCAGCGAACCCCGTCGGCAGTCTTACATGCGGCGGCGACGGCGTTCCGTTGTGCGCACGGCCTTCTTGCGCGGGCTGGATGCTTTCATCACTTGGGGAGCGTTGTCGCCCGCCAGCAAGCGGCGGATATTCAGCGCATCCATCAGGCGCGCCGAATTGCCCCCGGCGTTCAGCAGGACCAGGGTTGCTGCGCGGCCGGCTTCCGTGATGCGCATGATCAGGCAGCGGCCCGCTTCTTCGGTATAGCCGGTTTTCGACAGGCCGATATCCCAGCCCTTGGCGCCGACCAGGCGGTTGGTGTTGTGGTACTGCACCATGCGCCCTTTCATCTTGATCGCTTCCTCGGTATCGGTGGTGATACGGCGGATCTCAGGGTACTGGGCGGCGGCCGCGGCCATTTTCACCAGGTCGGCCGCATTCGAGGTATTGTTAGGGGACAGGCCGGTTGGCTCGTCGATCCTGGTGCTGGTCATGCCAAGCTGCTGGATCTTGGCATGCACTGCTGCGGTGAACGCAGCCGGGCCGCCCGGGAAGGTGCGGGCCAGCGCAGCGGCGGCGCGGTTGTCGGAAGACATCAGCGCCAGTTGCAGCACGTCGCGGCGCGACAGGGTGGCGCCGACCGGCACGCGCGAGGTGCTGTGCTTGAGCGTATCGACATCGTCCTTGTCGATGCTGATCTGCTCGTCCATATCAAGCTTGGAGTCGAGCACGACCATTGCGGTCATCAATTTAGTGAGGGAGGCGATCGGAACAACGGCGGTGGCGTTTTTCTCGACCAGCACTTTGCCGGTCTCATCCTCGACGACAAGCACGGATTGCGAGCCCAAAGGCACGGCAAACGCGGCTGCGGAGATCGACATCAGCAGGGCGGTGGTTATTTTCTTGAACATGGTTGGTTTGAAGCGTTCGTTCGGGGCGGAATATTGCTGGATTAAGGGCAATATTCTAAATATGGACGATATCACTATCGGGTTAACTCGTCCAGCAAACGTCAATCATGCGCAACTGAACAATTAAATTCTTTGCGTGCGGCACGCGCGCCGGGAATGCTGGTATTGTTATTCGATAATATTTCCTTCTTGAAATTTGCCATGTTGGTAATTGAGAGAATTGCAAATCATCGCGTGCCTGCCTGGTGCGCCATCGGCTTGCTGGCGCTGGCGGCGGCACTGGCGGCCGGCAGCGTCCAGCGCGCCGAGCTGGCGCAGGGACGGCTGGAATTATTGAATATCGATGTCCAGCGCGATGCAATTGCTGCCATGTCATTAACCCTGGACAGTAATTTGATGGGCTCGATTTCCCTGCTCGGATTGATTGAACCGGATATCAAAAAGGAAAGCACCGAGCCAATTCCGCCCAACCAGCCGAAAATATTGGCCTTATTGGAAAACGTCGCCCGCAGCCAGCAAATCCAGGGTTTATTCGTGGTCGGCAAGGACGG
>JBCNOX010000382.1:0-5469 GCA_039593645.1 Pseudoduganella sp. | reverse complement strand
GCGAGGTAGGTCTTTTTGACCGTGCCGTCAGCGCCAATCAGGACGGTAAAGGGCAGCCCGCCCTGGGTATTGCCGAACTGGCGGGACAGTTCGGTGCCGCTCATGCCGGCCACGTAGATGGGGTAGGCGACTTTCACTTTCTGTGTGAATTCTGCAATATTGGATGGCGAGTCGATGCCGATGCCGAGCACCTGGACCTTTTTGCCCAGCTCGGAATTTTGCAGTTCCGACAATTCCGGCATCTCTTCCACGCAGGGCGCGCACCATGGGGCCCAGAAATTGACCAGCAGGTTCTTGCCTTTCCATTTCGACAGCGCTTCCTTGACGCCTTTATCGTTTGGCAAGGTCTCGGCCATCATGGCGGCCACCGGGCTGGTGACGCCGGCCGGGGCGGTGGTGGTGATCGGGGCTGGGCTTTGCTTGGTGTGCAGGCCGTACCAGGCGCCGGCGCCGAGGAACAGGGCGCCGACCACGGCGTAGATTGCAAATTTTTTCATTGTTGGGCTGGGTGGGAGCTATTGGTGAGGATGCTGCGCAATTCGGTGAGGTCGGCGCGCAGCAGCTTGTCGCCGCTTTTCTTTTTGGCGCCGCGCAGGTCGTCCTGCTCATACAGTTCGACGTGCACGCCCACGTTCTTCCACATGAAGCTCACCGTTTCGACGTCGTCGAAGCGCGGCCCGCGGAAGTGGGGCGATTCGGAAATCTCGATTTGCAGGTTCTTGTTCAATAAATAAATCTCCACTTCCTTGGCGCTGTCGACAAATACTTGCAGGTGGATGTCGTCGTGCGTGCCGGCGGTGCCGTAGAGGACGGAACCGGTCAGGAAGGGTTGGTATTGTTCCAGCATTTCCATCACCTGCAAAGCCAGGCCGCGCAATCTGAACAAGTGCGCTGGATGGGTGTCGGCATTATAGAGAGCGTGGTATAGGCGGACTTCTTCTTCGATCTGTTCGTTGTCGGGGAGGAGGTCGGACAGGTCGCGGGCCTGCGCGTCGCCTAATATCTGGCGCGCGGCCTTGCGTTTGGCGCTGCCGTAGTCGGCGCCATCCTGTGCGATCATGCGCGCGGCGGCGGCGGCGATTTCGGTTTTGATCTCGGGGTTCATGGTTGCATCATACCCAAAACCCGGTAAACCTGGGTCTGACCCGCAGGGTCAGACCCAGTCTGCTCAGCCGCTGTTGGGTTTGGTTGTGGGTCTTTGACTTTTGAGAAGATCAACATCGCACAACCAAACCTCCAGCAGATGAGCAGATGGTGTCTGACCCTGCGGGTCAGACACCGGTTTACCGGTTCTAATCAGGTAAAATCCGGCTCTTGATTCTTTTCTATCACCACCATGCACATCCACATCCTAGGCATTTGCGGCACTTTCATGGGCGGTCTTGCTGTCCTGGCAAAAGAGGCCGGCCACCGCGTAACGGGTTGCGACGCCAACGTCTACCCCCCGATGAGCACGCAGTTGGAAGCCCAGGGCATTGAGCTGATCCAGGGTTTCGGCCCCGAGCAGGTGGAACTGAATCCCGATCTTTATGTGATCGGCAACGTGGTCTCGCGCGGCAATCCGCTGATCGAAGAGATCATGAACCGCAACCTGCCGATGATCTCCGGCCCGCAATGGATCGGCGAGCACATCCTGAAAGACAAATGGGTGCTGTCCGTCGCCGGCACGCACGGCAAGACCACCACCTCGGCCATGGTGGCCTGGATCCTGGAGCACGCGAGCTACGCGCCGGGCTTCCTGATTGGCGGCATTCCGCAGAACTTCGGCATCTCGGCCCGCCTGACCGGCCCTGGCGCCAACTCGGAATTCTTCGTCATCGAAGCGGACGAGTACGACACCGCCTTCTTTGACAAGCGCAGCAAGTTCGTGCACTACCATTCGAAGACGGCCATCCTGAATAACCTGGAATACGACCACGCCGACATCTTCCCCGACATCGGCGCCATCGAAACCCAGTTCCACCACCTGGTACGCACCGTGCCCGGCATCGGCCGCGTGATTGCCAATGCCGATGAAGCCAGCCTGCAGCGGGTACTGAAACGTGGCTGCTGGAGCGAGAAGGAAACCTTCGGCAGCGCGCAAGGCGCCGACTGGTCCATGATTGAACACGCCGACGGCAGCTTCGACGTGATCTTCCAAGGCGCCAAGGCGGCCACCGTGAACTGGCAACTGACCGGTAAACATAACCGTTCCAACGCACTGGCCGCGATTGCGGCCGCCCGCCACGTGGGCGTGCCGATCGAAGTCGCGGCCCAGGCGCTGGACAGCTTCCAGAGCGTCAAGCGCCGCATGGAAGTGCGCGGCACCGTCAACGGCGTGACCGTGTATGACGACTTCGCCCACCACCCGACCGCCATCGAGACCACGGTCGGCGGCCTGCGCCAGAAGATCGGCAAGTCGGCACGCATCCTGGCGGTGCTGGAGCCGCGCTCGAATACCATGAAGCTGGGCACGATGAAGGATGCGCTGCCGGGCAGCCTGAAAGAGGCCGACCTGGTGTTCGGCTTCGGCAGCGAAAACGCCCTGGGCTGGAAGCTGGGCGAGGCACTGTCGCCAATGGGCGAGATCGCTTCGGCCTACGACGACCTGGACCTGATGGTGCAAGCCATCGTTGCGCAGGCCAAGCCGGGCGACCATATTATTGTGATGAGCAACGGCGGCTTCGGCGGCGTCCACCAGAAATTGCTGGAGGCCCTGAAGTAATGATTTTGTACCTGCATGGCTTCCGTTCCTCGCCGCTGTCAATGAAGGCGCGGCTGACCGGGGAGCGGATGGCGCAGCTTGGCCGCAGCGCGGAGTTTGTTTGCCCGCAGCTGCCGGCCAGCCCCAGGCTGGCAATGGAACTGGCCTTTGGCCTGGTGGCCGGCGTGCCGGCGCAAGAACTCAGCATCGTCGGCTCCTCGCTGGGCGGCTACTACGCAACCTGGATGGCGGAAAAGCTTGGCTGCCGCGCGATTCTGCTGAACCCGGCCGTGGTGGCGGCGCTGGATCTGGAAAAGCATGTCGGCGTCACTACCGCCTATCACTCTGACGAGCCGTTCGAATTCAAGCGTGAATATATAGAGGAGCTGCGCGCGCTGGCCGTGCCGCAAATCAGCCGGCCTGAACGCTACTTCCTGGTCGCCTGCACCGGCGACGAAGTGCTGGATTATCGCGACATGGTGGCCCATTACGCCGGCGCGAGGCAGAAGGTAGTGCAGGGCAGCGACCACGCCATCAGCGAATACGCCGGCTACCTCGGCGAAGTGCTGGAGTTCTGCGGCGTCACGGGCGAGGTTCGATGAAAGGTCAATCGCTGCGCCAGGCCAACTGGCACGGTCATGTGCTCGCGACGAACGCCCCGCACCCTTACCGCCACTGGCTGACGGGCGGCGGTTCGCTGACCAATAAACTGAAAGCGCACAGCAGTGCCTTCCGCGTGCAATTGCTGCACCAGGACACGGCAATCTGCCTGGCTGACGAAGCCAACATCATCGGCTACCATCGCCCCGGCCGCGTCTGGGAGCGGGAGGTGTTGCTGCGGTGTGATAATACGCCTGTTGTCTTCGCTCACACCGTGGTGCCGATGTCGGCCGACGCCTCGGACTGGCCGCTGTTCAGCGCCCTGGGCGAACGCTCGCTCGGCAGTACGCTGTTCGGCGATCCGCAAGTGCGGCGCGGCGAACTGGAATTTGCGCGCCTGCGCGCGACGCATCCGCTGGCCCGGCGTGCCCGCGCTGCCCTGGCAGCGCACGGCGCCGACGTGCCGGACGATGCTGTACTGTATGCACGGCGCTGCCTGTACCGGCGCCACGAAGGAACCCTGCTGGTGACCGAGGTTTTCCTGCCTCCGGTGCTCAAGCTTGAACGGAACAATGTGAAATGAATGTATTTTTTGAAGAATCCGGCGATTTCAAAGTAGGCAGCGTGCTGTCGCAAGCGGGCGAGGCCTACCAGGTTGAAATGGCAAGTGGCAAGCGCAACAAGGTCAAGACCAAGGATGTGATGCTGCAGTTCGACAAGCCGTCGCCAGCCGAACTGATGGAGCAGGCCAAGGCCATCGCGGCCGAGGTCGACCTGGACTTCCTGTGGGAAGTGGCGGGCGAAGAGGAATTCGGTTTCGCCGAACTGGGCGCCGAGTATTTCGGCCACGCCCCGCAGCCAGCCGAAGCGGCCGGCCTGATCCTGAGCCTGCACGCCGCCCCGATCTATTTCCACAAGAAGGGCCGCGGCCGCTACAAGAAAGCGCCGGAGCAGACCCTGAAGGCGGCACTGGCCGGCATCGAAAAGAAAAAACAGCAAGCCATCATCCAGGGCCAGTACGCCGAGGAACTGAAGGCAGGCACGCTGCCGGCCTCGATGCAGAACATCGTCAGCCAACTGCTGTTCAAGCCGGACAAGAACACCATCGAATACAAGGCGCTGGAGCAGGCCGCGAACGAGGCGCACACCACGCCGGCGCGCCTGATGCTGGCGGCCGGCGGCATCAAGTCGCCGAAAGACCTGCATATGGCCAAGTTCCTGTTCGAGAACTTCCCGAAAGGCCATGGCTTCCCGGAATTGCCGGTGCCTGCCGCTCCGGCCAACCTGCCGCTGGCGGCGGTGGAAGCGTTCTCGATCGACGACGTGACCACCACTGAAATCGACGACGCCTT
Source organism: Pseudoduganella sp. (assembly GCA_039593645.1). Lineage (GTDB taxonomy): Bacteria > Pseudomonadota > Gammaproteobacteria > Burkholderiales > Burkholderiaceae_D > Rugamonas. Next base: position 834 of record JBCNOX010000382.1, on the reverse strand, counting down.
CTCCGTGGTGCACCAGCCGGACGGCAAGGTGCGCGTCGGCATCCACATCGCCGCGCCGGGCCTGGGCATCAAGCCGGACGACGCCATCGACAAGATCGCGCGCAGCCGCATGTCGACGGTCTATATGCCGGGCGACAAAATCACCATGCTGCCGGACAGCATTGTCGATGCCTTCACCCTGGCCGAAGGCAAGACCTGCCCGGCCTTGTCGCTGTACGCGGTGCTCGACCCGGCCGACTGGTCGGTGATTGCCACCGAAACCAGGGCCGAGCTGGTCCCGATCGCCAACAACCTGCGCCACAACACGCTGGACGAACTGGTCAACGAAGAAACCTTGGCCAGCGGCGCAGGCGACTATCCGCGCAAGGCCGAACTGACCCTGCTGTGGGGCTGGGCCCAGCACCTGGAAGCGGGCCGCATGGTCAAGCGCGAAGCGTTCGGCCTGAAGCCGGAGCAGAACAACCGCGTCGACTTCAACTTCTACGTGGAAGACGATGTGGTCACGATTTCCCGCCGCAAGCGCGGCGCGCCGCTGGACAAGATCGTGGCCGAGTTGATGATCTTCGCCAACAGCACGTGGGGCAAGCTGATGCACGACCACGGTGTGCCGGGCATTTACCGTACCCAGGGCCAAGGCGTGGGCGGCTGGGCCGCCAAGATGCAGGTGCGCATGATGACCCAGGCTGCGCCGCACCAGGGCCTGGGCGTCGACCAGTACGCCTGGTCGACCTCGCCGCTGCGCCGGTATACCGACCTGGTCAACCAGTGGCAGATCCTGGCCTGCGCCTCGCACGGCGTGACCGCGCCGATGGTGGCGCCGTTCAAGCACAAGGA
>JBCNOX010000381.1:0-5480 GCA_039593645.1 Pseudoduganella sp. | reverse complement strand
GATGGCGGACATGAAGCAGGCGCCCAGTCCGAACCCCATCAACGCACGGGCTATCGCCAGGCCGGCGAAATCCCTGCCGCCCGCAAAGGCCAGCGTGCCCACTGCGGCGACCAGCAGCAGGACGAACTGCACGCGGCGCGGGCCGTAGCGGTCCAGCGCAATGCCGATCGGGAGCTGGGCCGCCGCAAAGGCCAGGAAGTAGGTGCTGGTCAGCATGCCCAGCTGGGCCGGTGTCAGGCTGGCCTGCGCCACCAGCTGCGGCGCCAGCATGGCATTCACGCTGCGCAGCAGCCAGGAAACATAGTGCCCAAGCGCGAACGGAATGAATACCAGGAACAGCGTGGCAGGCCCGGACAACGTGCCGGGGACTCGCTCGCGCCCCCGCCACCAGCGCGCCGGCGCAGCCAGCCAGCTGTCGCGCCAATCGCCTGGCGCGCGCCCGGAAGGGTGCGGCTGCGGCTGCGGCTCGCTGCTGGCGGCGGACGGGCGCATCGCACGGTCCTATGCCACCAGGGGAATCACGCGGCGCGGCAGCACCGGCACCGTCGCCACGCCCGGCACATGCCCGATGCCCTGTTCGCCCTCTTCAAAGAAGAACTTGTCGCGCCCGAACGCGGGCCGAAGCTGGTCGAACCAGGTCGCAGTCGGGTCGTACTTCGCATAGAACGGCTTGCGCACCCAATCGGCATTGCGCGCCTGCAGGAACTGCAGCGCAAACACCTTCTCGCCGCCGACCTGCGCCACGCCATCGATCACCACCTTGCCGGGGAAGGCACTCATGGATGGCCCGCGCACGGTACGCGCCAGGCCCGACACCATCTGGTAAGCCTGCTGGAACACCTCATGCGCGCGCGCCAGCGGCAACTGGAAATATTCGCGCGGCCCGGTATCGCGCTCCACGAACATGTAATACGGGATCGCGCCCAGCCTGACGCCGGTGCGCCACAATTCCGCCCAGCTGGCCGGATCTTCGTTGATATGCCTGATCAATGGGCCCTGCATGCGCAAGGTCGCGCCGGTACCGACGATCCTCTTGACGGCCTGCTGCGCCACCTCCTGCCTCAGCTCCACCGCATGGTTGTAGTGGCCCATGATCGCCATGTTCTTGCCCGACGCGACGACGCGCTCGAACAGCCGCAGCAGATCGTCGGCATCGCGGTCGCTGACATAGCGCTGCGGCCAGTACGACACCGACTTGGTGCCGACGCGGATATTCTGGATATGCTCCAGGCCTGGCCCGAGCAGCGGCGTGATGATCTCCTCCATCGAGCGCGTGTTCATGATCATCGGGTCGCCGCCGGTGATCAGCACGTCGGTCACGTCCTGGTGCGTCTTCAGGTACTCGACCAGCTCCGTGGTTTCGCGGGCATCGAACTTCATGTCGTCCATCCCGACAAACTGCGGCCAGCGGAAGCAGAAGGTGCAATAAGCGTGGCAGGTCTGGCCGGCGCTGGGGAAGAACAGCACCGTCTCCTTGTACTTGTGCTGCAGGCCGCGCAAGGGCGCATCGTTCACGCGCGGCACGTTGTGCGTCATCTGCCCTGCCGGATGGGGATTCATGCGCAGGCGGATCTGCCGCACCAGCTGTTGCGCGGCTGCGTCATCCTGCTTTACCAGCACCAGGTCGCGCAGCTGCCAGTACTCGTGCGCAGGCAGCATGTCGCGGTGCGGGAACACCAGGCGGTAGATCGGGTCATCCGGGATGTTGTCCCAGTCGATCAGCTGGTCCAGCACGTACTGGTTGGTGCGGAATGGCAGCACATGCGAAATGACCTGCACCGCCTCCTGCTGCTCGAGCGTCAGCAGCTGCCACTGCGGCGCCTGGCGAATGGTCTGGCGGGTGTATGGCTTGAACTTGGGCAGGGCATCGGCGGTCATGGCGTACTCCTGGGTGGGTGGGCTAGGACTTCATGATGGTCCGCTTAAGAAACGGCCTATTGCCGTAGCTCAATACCTAGCCGGAAAAATCCTACGAGCTTGCGTTTGCGCAATTCCCGACCAGGTGTGCAGACGTACAGTTGGACTTCCATCCCACCCAAGGAGCCCCGTATGAAACGCATGCTGACCGCATCACTGCTCTTGCTCGCCACGGCAGCGGCCCACGCCAGCGAACCGACCGAGAAAGACGCCATCGCCATGGTGGAAAAAGGCGCTGCCTACATCAAGCAGCATGGCAAGGACAAATTCATCGAGAAGGTCTCGGCCAAGGACCCTGAATTCATCCAGGGCGCGCTGTACGTGGATATCCGCGACCTGCAGTCAGGCATCGTGCTGGCGCACCCGGTCAATCCCACCATCGTCGGCAAGGACCTGACCGACGTGCCGGACGCCAGCGGCAAGAAGTACCGGCGCGAGATCATCGAACTGGCCGCCAGGAAGGGCAAGGGCTGGATCGACTACATGTACAAGAACCCCACCACCGGCAAGATCGAGCCGAAGACCACCTACATCCAGCGCGTTGGCGATGCCGTGCTGGAAGCCGGCATCTACAAGAAGTAGGAGGCCGCCATGCTGAACCGACTGCGGATTGGACCCAAGCTGTTGCTGGCGCCGGGCGTGGTACTGGCGCTGCTGCTGGCGACAGCGGCATGCGCCTGGTTCGGCATGGTGCGGCAGAACGCATCGATGGAAAACCTGGTGCAGCTGCGCGCGGCGCGGCTGCAGGCGGTGGCCGACGTGGCAGGCGAGGCGCGCATGGCGCACGCCAACATCTACCAGCTGCTGGCCTGGATCAATGGCAGTTTTGCGCAGGCGCGGCTGGATGCGCTGACGGCGCAGATCCGCAACCGGCATGGCGCGGTCGGCACGCGGCTGGAGCAGCTTGCGCGCGCTGCGGTGGCGGACGAGCGCGGATTGCTGGCGGGTTCGCAGGAGGCGCTGGCCAGCTACCGCAAGGCGGTGCAGGAGACCATCGAGCTGGCGCAGGTGGACCAGTCGATCGCCACCAACGCCATGGCAAAGGCCGAGCGCCAGTTTGCCGCGCTGGACCTGCAGCTGTCGCAATTGGCGGCACTGGAGAAGGCCTTGAGCGAGGCGGCCTATGCGGGAGCGCGGCAGGAGTTCCGCTTGCTGGGCCTGGCGATGGCGGGCCTGCTGGTGTTGTCGGTGGCCTTGTCGCTGGCGGTATCGATGCTGGTGCGGCGCGCGCTGCTGCGCGACATTCACGCCATCGGCGAGGGCGTGCGCAGCCTGGCATCAGGCCAGCTGGCGCCGCGCCCTCCGGCGCGCGGGCGCGACGAGATCGCCGATACGGCACGCGCGCTGGATGGCAGCGTGGCCCAGCTCAACGCTACCATCCGCGCGATTCGCGGCGCGGTGCAGCAGATCGACCTGGCCTCGCGCGAGATCGCTTCGGGCAATATGGATCTGTCGGCGCGCACCGAGTTGCAGGCAAGCTCGCTGGAGGAAACGGCCAGCGCGGTCGACAGCCTGGCGGCGGCGGTGCGCAGCAATGCCGAACATGCGCGCGAGGCATGCCAGGTGGCAGCCAATGCCAACGAACTGGCCGCACGCGGCGGCGCGGCGGTGTCGGATGCGGTGCAGACCATGGAGGCGATCCGTTCTTCGTCGCGCAAGATCGTCGAAATCATCGGCGTGATTGACGGCATTGCGTTCCAGACCAATATCCTGGCCCTGAATGCAGCAGTCGAGGCGGCGCGCGCAGGTGAACAGGGGCGCGGCTTTGCCGTTGTCGCGGCCGAGGTGCGGACGCTGGCGCAGCGCAGCGGGACTGCGGCGCATGAGATCAAGGCACTGATCAATGATTCGGTGGCCACCATTGACCGCGGCGCCGAGTCGGTGGGCGTGGCCGGCGGCAGCATGGGCGATATCGTGGCCTCGGTGCGGCAAGTCGGCAGCATCATCCAGCGCATCAGTGATGCCAGTGCCGAGCAGGCGCGCGGGATCACGGAGGTCAACCAGGCGGTGGGCCAGATTGACGATGTCACGCAGCAGAACGCCGCGCTGGTTGAGCAAGCCGCGGCGGCGGCGGCCAGCCTGCAGGAGCAGGCGGCCGGACTGGCGCAAGCGGTGGCGGTGTTCGAGCTGGGCGACGAGGAGCCGCCCGGCGTGGTCGCAGGCCCGGATGAACGGCGCGCGGTGGCGCAAGAGGGCGAGCGGCGCGCGCTGGACAGCCCGATGCGCGCACGGCAGGGCTTAACGGAATGGGCGGCTGACAAACGGCGAGCCGGCCAGGCCGAAACGCCAGGGCACGTCCACCGCCTTTGAAATGCCGATGCGCGGCCCGACCACGACCTGCACCCGCCCCTTGCGCGGCAGCAGTTCGAACGGCGCCGCGCCAAGCGGCATGGCGTTCAACTCGCGCGTCACCCCCATCGCCTGCGCCAGCCGCCCCGGCCCTGAGCACAGCAACTTCACGTCCTCCATGCCGCGGCGCGCCCGCATCTGCTCGATGCCAACCAGCGGCTCGACGGCCCGGATCAGCACCCCGGCCCCATGGCCCTCCTCGCGGCACACAAAATTCATGCACCAGTGGATGCCGTGCGACAGGTAGACATAGGCGTGGGCCGGCGGCCCGAACATGGCGAAATTGCGCGCCGTCTTGCCGGCAAAGGCATGGGAAGCCGGATCTTCCCGGTCATACGCTTCCACCTCGACAATACGGCCGCCCACGCCATTGACGAGCACCGTCACGCCGATCAGGCGGCGCGCCACTTGCTGTGCAGGAGCACTGAAATCGATTCCGGCCAAAATGTGGGAAGACATGCTACCGATTGTAGCAATCCTGCCATTTATGCATGAAAAAAAACCCATTCGTGCCCCGGGTTGCAGCCAAAAAACAGGCGATAATGGCGGTGCCCGCCAGCAGAACAACTCTCGAAGCAAAATGACAACAGCAGCAGCCCGGCTCCCGGCCCAACACACGACCGTAGCGACCGCAGAAGACGCGCTGATGCGCTCCATCCGCATCCCGCCGCGTCCCAGCCTGCTGGTCGACCTGCAGCGCGAACTGGCGCAGAACGATCCGTCGCCGCGCGCCATCGCGCGCATCATCGGCAACGACGTCGGCATGTCGGGCGCCCTGCTGAAACTGGCCAACTCGCCGTTCTATGGCGCGGCACGCAAGGCCAAATCGGTCGAACAGGCCATCAACTTCCTTGGTATTAACCAGTGCGCCGCCATGCTGACCGGCATCCTGGCGCGCGAAGCCGTGGGCGCCAACAACCCGGCCCTGAACCAGTTCTGGGAAGTGTCGTCCTGCCGCGCCCAGGCCCTGGTCTTCATCTCGCGCAAGCTGCGCCTGGCGCCGCCCGATATCGCCCACACCTTCGGCCTGTTCTGCGACATCGGCATCCCGATCCTGATGGCGCGCTTTGACAGTTACGGCCAGACGCTGGACCTCTGCAACGGCGCCGCCACCCGCAAGTTCACCGAGATCGAAGACGCGCGCCACACCACCAACCATGCCGCCATCGGCTGCCTGCTGGCGCGCAACTGGGGCCTGTCGCCGGACGTGTCCT